>CACXEN010000224.1 GCA_902766675.1 uncultured Erysipelotrichaceae bacterium | reverse complement strand
GGCACACTAACTGTATTAACGAAAAAATATCCAGTAGAAATTACAACCTATCGAAAAGATAGTGAATATATTGATCACCGTCATCCATCCTCTGTAACTTTTTCTTCATCTTTAGAAGAAGATTGTGCTAGACGTGATTTTACAATTAATGCATTATGCTATAACGAAAATAGTGGATTGAAAGATTTCTTTTCTGGGCAATTAGATTTAGAGAAAAGAATTATTCGTTGTATTGGCAATCCAGAAGAAAGATTTGAAGAAGATGCATTGCGTATTCTTCGTGCACTTCGTTTTCAAACCCAATTAAATTTTGTAATTGAAGAAAATACCAAACAAGCTATCTTCACAAAAAAAGAATTATTACGCTCTATTTCATTAGAGAGAATTCATGAAGAATTAAATGGAATACTTTCACATCCTGCGAAAGATTTATTTACGGAATATAAAGAAGTATTTACTATTTTCTTACCGGAAATACAAACAATCAATGATTTTAGCGCATTGGATAAAGAAGGAACACCTCTTACAAGAATGGCTTTATTACTACGAAATACTTCTAATCCAAAAGAGATTCTTCAATATATGAAATATTCTAATCAAGATTTAAGAAGTATTCTGAATTATATTGCATATGAAGAATTCCCATTAGATACTCGTATCAATATTAAAAAATGTATGTCTCATATCTTAGAAGACTTCCAAGACTTCATCTTATATCGTAGTGCACTAGATTCTTCTTTAGATAAAGACCTTATCCTTTCCACATTCCAAGAAGTAATTGATAATGATGAATGTATCTCTTTATCCCAATTAGATATTGATGGCAATGATTTATTAGAGCTTGGATATAAAGGAAAAGAAATATCTGAGAAATTAAATGCATTATTAGAATCTGTATTGGAAGAAAGAATTGAGAATAAAAAAGAAATATTAAAGGCTAGCTTATAACCTTCATAAATGCTAGCCTTTTTGTTTGATCATACATATATACAACTCCACATTCCACAAAGCCATACTTTTTTATTGCCTTGCGCATTGGTAAATTATCTTTATGTGTATCCACTCTTAGATTATTTATGCCATGCTTTAATGCATATTCTTTTGCATATTCAAACATCTGTTGCATATATCCTTTACCTTTGTACTTTGATAGGATTGCGCTACGATGCACTACAACATAACTATCATGATTTAACCAATCTCCTTCTTCGATATAATCATAGTTATCCTCATTATCTAATTCACTTTCACGCAAAAACATGCACATCACTCCAATTATGGAATCTTCCTCCACCACATAACAATTCCCATTTGAAATATCTTCTAAGAATATTTCTTTTTGTGGGTAATCGCCTTGCCATTGGTCGATGTGATTTTCTTTCATGGATGCTTTGGCATCTTTGACGATTGCCATAATTGCATCGATATCTTTTTCATTTGCCAAACGAATCATACGCATTAAATATACAAGCATTATACTGTACCCTTTTTAATATACAAATGATTTACACCATCAAAAATATATTGATTGAAATAAAAGACGCACTGTTATATGCGTCTTATAGATAAATTATTGTTTTACAAATTGTTCAACATCTATAACGAAGATTGTTGCACCACCCACTTGTACTTCTACAGGGAATGATGCATATCTACCGATGTCATAACTTGCTGTAGATGGTACGATTTCTGTTCTGCGTTTTGCTTCAGAACCAATCAAGTCAATACATGTTTGTACTTTATCATCTTCTGTACCAACAATCAGTGTTGTATTTCCTGTTCTTAGGAAACCACCTGTTGTCGCAAGTCTTGTCATATAGAAATTGTTTTGTGTTAGTGTTGCAGATACTGCAGATACATCATCATTTGATACGATTGCTAGAATTAATTTCATATTCCACCTCCAGCTATTTCTATTTTATCACTAAACATTGAATCTAAAGAATACAATATCCCCATCTTTCATGACGTATTCTTTTCCTTCAATGCGAATCTTTCCATGTTCTTTTAAAGCTACTTCTGATTTATATTCCATAAAGTCTTCATAACTATAGATTTCTGCTTTGATAAATCCTTTTTCAAAGTCTGTATGTATTACCCCAGCACATTGTGGTGCTTTCATACCTTCTTTAAATGTCCAAGCCCTACATTCTGGCTCTCCAACCGTAAAGAATGTACGTAATCCTAAAATATGATATGCGGCTTGGATGATTTTATCTAAACCAGCTTGTTCAATTCCTAAATCACTTAGGAATGCTTGTTTTTCTTCTTTATCTAATCCAGATAATTCTTCTTCTATTTTTGCGCATATCGCAATGCACTCACTTCCTTCATTATCCGCAAATGTTTTTACATTTTGATAATATGCATTACTATTTGCGTCCATGATATCTTCATCACTCATATTCGCAATATAGATAACTGGTTTATTTGTAAGAAGTGAAAAACCTCTTAGTATTTCTTTTTCATCATCATTCAATTCCAATAATCGAACACATACACCTTTTTCTAATGCTTCTTCTACTTTCTTTAAGACGTCATATTCTCTTACTGCATCTTTATCTTTTGTTTGCGCTTTTTTCGCAATCTTAGAAATTCTAGTTTGGATTGTGTCTAAATCTGCTAAACATAATTCTAAATTGATTTCTTCAATATCTCTAACAGGATCTACATTTCCTTCTACGTGCTCAATATTTTCATCATCAAAACAACGCACAACATGACATATTGCGTCTGTTTGACGGATATTCGCTAAGAATTGGTTTCCTAAACCTTCTCCTTTTGATGCACCTTTTACTAATCCTGCAATATCTGTAAATTCAAATGTTGTATAGATTGTCTTTTTAGGTTGATAGTATTCTACGAAATCATCCATTCTATGATCTGGTACTTCTACCACACCTACATTTGGCGCAATTGTCGCAAATGGATAATTCTCTGCCAATACTTTACTGTTTGTTATTGCATTAAATAACGTTGATTTACCAACATTAGGTAAACCAACAATACCTGCAGTTAATGCCATATTTATTCACCACTTTCTACTGCTTTTTCAATGATGCGTTTCAATCGCTTTTCAAAATCACTTCTTGAAAACATGATTGTTGAACCGCAACCCTGACATTTTACTTTAATATCCGCTCCCATGCGAGTGATTTTCCAATATTTAGATTTATGACATGGGTGTTCTTTTTTCATTTCAATGATGTCATTCAAATTGTATTCCATTATTGAATTACCCTTCTTTCATAAGATGTTAATGTGTTTCTTAACAACATACAAATTGTCATAGGGCCCACTCCTTTTGGAACAGGTGTGATTTTATAAGCTGTTTCAAACACATCATCAAAATCAACATCCCCACAAAGTGTGCCATCATCCAATCGATTTACACCGACATCTATTACATATGCGCCATCTTTCACATACTCTTTCGTAATCATCTTTGGTCTACCTATTGCCGCAATCAGAACATCTGCTTGCTTACAAACAGCAGCTAAATCCTTTGTGTGTGAGTGACAAATAGTCACAGTCGCATTCGCATTTTGAAGTAAACGTGCAACTGGAGTACCTACTAATTTACTTCTACCTATTACAACCGCATTTTTTCCGTCCAAATCACATTCCATTCTCTTCAATAGTTCCATGATTCCTAAAGGTGTACATGGCACAAAATTTGGTTCATTCAAAAAGAAATATCCAAAGTTCACAGGATGTAAACCATCCACATCTTTATCTGGATGAATACATTGAATTGCGCTTGCTTCATCTAAATCTTTTGGTAGTGGTAATTGTAATAGAATACCATCCACACTATCATCGTTAGATAAATCTGTAATAATCTTTTCCAACTCTTCTTGAGAAATAGATGCATCTAGAAAGATTGGTTTTGAATCAATCCCAATCGCATGGCATGCTTTATCTTTGCCTTTTACATACGATTCACTAGCTGGATCATTTCCGACAAGAATAACCGCCAAGCATGGCGCACGATGTCCTTCAGCTTTATATTTCTCTATCGTTTCTTTCATTTCATCTTTTAATTCTTTAGAGAGTTCACTGCCATATATGATTTCTGCCATATGTTTTCTCCTTATTCATCTGTATCCATTAATATCGTTACTGGCCCGTCGTTGAGTAGCGATACTTTCATATCAGCCCCAAAGATACCTTTTTCAACAGGCACACCTAACTTTTCTATATGTTCATTAAATACTTCATATAAATGTTTTGCTAATTCTGGTTTTCCAGCCTTCGCAAAAGATGGTCGGTTTCCTTTATGTGTATCCGCATATAAAGTGAATTGTGAAATAGATAATACTTTTCCATTTACATCTGTAATGGATCGATTCATTTTATCTTCTTTATCACTGAATATTCTAAGTTTTACTATTTTTTCAGCTAATTTCTTTGCGGTTTCTTCACTATCTGTATCAATGACTCCCAAAAGAATTAAATATCCTTCATCGATAGCACCATGAATTTTACCTTCAATTTCTACATTTGCGTATTTTACGCGTTGAATTACTGCTTTCATACATAGAAGTATACCAAAATACTCTATAAAATGCGGAAATAACTGTGTTTTATATATGAATAATAGAATAAGTGAAAATGCTTCAATTATGTGTCAATTTTGTGAAATGCCCCAAAAAACTTGAAATTGTGTGTAAAAAGACACTACAATATTATCATGTTAAAAAATAGTACAAAGAAAACAAGGTACGGTACTTTTTATGCGGGCATCGCTGCTGCAGCACTATTTGCGGCCGCAGTTCCAGCTTCTATCGTCCTAGCGGATTATGAAGCACAAGAAACGCCTACTGCAGAAAACCCGTTTATAGAGATTAGCATGGCTGATGTCAATCCTAATGAAACCTTAAAGAAAACATTAATTGAGAAAGAAGCTGCACTTGATACAGGTTTCTCACTCGATGATGTAAATGTCGCAAACAGTACGATTGAGCTAGATGGCTTTGATCGAACAAAATCTGGGCTTCAAAATGTTACAGCCAGGGTTACACTTGCGAATAAAGAGAATTCTCCATCCTCCATTTCTTACTCATTTGTGCAAGAAATGACAGTAAAAATGGTGAATTCCTCTATTCCAACACTAAAGTTGAAGGATGATAAAGTCGTAGTAAACAATGGTGATACATTTATTGCTAGTAACTACATCGCATATATCAATGACAACTCAGGAGTGCTTCCTGTATTACAAATCGATGGTGATGTAAATATGAAAAAGGATGGTAAATATCCTGTCACATATACAGCAATCGATAATGAAGGTAATAAAGCAGAAGCTAAACTAATTGTTGAAGTTAAAACTCCAGAAGAAGTTATTAAGGCAAGAGAAGAAGCTGAACGTAAAGCTCGTGAAGAGGCAGAACGTAAAGAAGCTGAAAGATTAGAAGAAGAAAGATTACTCGCAGAACAACGCGCTGCTCAAGAAGCTGCAGAAGCAGCCGCTAAAGCAGCTGCTGAAAGTGGTGATAGTAGCACTGCTAGTAGCGTAGAATCTGCAGGCGGAACACCTACTTATGGTAGTGGCGGTAACCCATATGGTGGCGGTAATTCAAACTGTACTGCTACAGCATGGCAATTAGCTTATGAAAATGCTGGTGTAGCACTACCAGGTTGGGGAAATGCAGGATCATGGTTATGGTCAGCACAGAATTCTGGCTATCAAACAAGTTCAACACCAAGAAGTCGTGCAATTGCGGTATATTCTAACCACGTTGCATATGTGTCATCCGTAAGTAGTGATTCTTCTACTGTATATATCCAAGAAGGTGGTTTCGATGGTGGATATCATGAAGCTTGGGTATCATCCAGTGGTTCTGTTTGGGGCCAACAAGTATTAGGTTATATTTACCTACCATAAGAAAATAAAAGTACGAATTTCATATAAAATTCGTACTTTTCTTATTCATCATTTGGTGGCGCCATAAATTTTGCGATACGCTTCCAAAATAAATGGCCCATTAAAATTACCAATACTATGACACAAATAATATCAAACCAATTCATGCATTTATTCTAGCATAGCTACTCTTTAATTGACATTAGACGTAATGAATTCAATACGCATAATAGTGCAACCCCAGTATCCGCAAAGATAGCCATCCACATATTTGCGATACCAAATGCACTTAGAATTAATGTCGCAATTTTAATAAATATTGCTCCATAGATATTTTCATTCGCTACGCGAATAATACGCTTCGCAGCTTGAATTGCGAGGGAAACTTTATTTAGTGAATCATCCATTAATACAACATCACTTGCTTCAATTGCGGCATCACTGCCAATAGCTCCCATTGCCAAACCAACATCCGCATTTACTAGAACTGGTGCGTCATTAATGCCATCTCCCACAAAGGCAACGACACTTTTTTCTTTTGCTTGTTTTACAATATTTACTTTATCTTCTGGTAAGCATTGTGCATAATATGCATTTGCGTTTACTGTTTCACTTACTTCTTTTACAACATTCTTTGCATCACCTGAAACGATGCTTGTTTGAATACCTTCTTTTTGTAGTTGTTTCAATGTATCTGCAACATTATCTTTGATTTGATCTTTTAGAATAATACAACCTTGATATGTACCATCGATTGCGACATATATATGTGCACCTGCTTCATCATGTTTTATATATTCAATTTGATTATCTTCCAGTAGTTTGTCATTTCCAACAAGCACATATTTTCCATCTATCGTCGCTTGCATTCCTCTACCTGCAACTTCTTTGACATCTTTGATTCTATTTTGATCAATTTTTTCCCCATATGCTTCTTTGATACTGATTGCCAAAGGATGATTAGAATAATTCTCTACATATGCCGCATTTTCTAATACCGTCTCTTTATCTTTTGCGTCTAATATATCTTCTACTTTGAATTGGCCAGTTGTAATAGTACCTGTTTTATCCATAACGACATGATTTATCTTAGAAAGTGTTTCTATCACAGATGCGCCTTTTACTAAGATACCTTTTTTAGATAATCCACCAATTCCCGCAAAGAATGATAATGGTATTGAAATAACTAATGCACATGGACATGATATAACCAAAAATGCACATGCCCTTTTTACACCAATACTATAATCATTTGTGATTATTCCAACGATAATCGCAACCGCAATCGCAGAGATTACCACAATTGGTGTATAGTATTTAGAAAATTTCGTAATGAATTTTTCTTGGCTAGCTTTTTTTGAATCAGATTCTTCAATCAGTTTTAATATTCTCATTACAGTAGAATCTTCATATCGATTTGTGACTTGTATTGTTAATACACCAGATTCATTAATAGAACCACCCATGACTG
Source organism: uncultured Erysipelotrichaceae bacterium (assembly GCA_902766675.1). Taxonomy (GTDB): domain Bacteria; phylum Bacillota_I; class Bacilli_A; order Erysipelotrichales; family Erysipelotrichaceae; genus Bulleidia. The sequence continues at coordinate 178 of CACXEN010000224.1, read as the reverse complement.
CATCATTTACATCCACATCTTTTAATACTGTTTCACCTGTTAATGAAGCTGTATTTAAACTTGATCTTCCTTCCACAACAATTCCATCTAATGGAATCTTTTCTCCTGCTTTCACAACGATTAGATCACCAACTAAAACCTCTTCTGGTTTCTTTTCGACAATATCATTACCCTCTTT
>CACXEN010000223.1 GCA_902766675.1 uncultured Erysipelotrichaceae bacterium | reverse complement strand
TCTTGCAAATATTCAGAATAGAAATCTTCTATTCTCATTTTTCCACCAGTTGTTGTGCCATATCCAAGTACTGCACCGCCATCGATATATTCTTGTAATGGTTGATAAGATTGTAGTATCGAATCATCGGTAATCTCACCATCACTAATAAAGAATGCAATCGTCATTCTTTCACTTTTTTCATAAGATGATTGCAGTAGCTTTTCCATATCATTGTATGGCGTATTTAATGAACTACCTTTTGCATAATATGTATCAGGGCGATCTAGCACATCTAAAATGTCTTGAATATTTCTGATGTCTTGGGTGAATGGGGATAGTATTTGCGAAGTATTATCAAACTTTATCATCGCAAAATTACTACCATCGAATTTAGCCATAATATTAGACAAATCAATTTTGACTTGTGTCATTCTAGTGTACGAAGTATCATCTTGCGCATACATACTGAGGGTATTATCTACAACAAATAACACATCAATATTCTTAAGCATAATTTGTGTATCATATGTTGGTTTCATTACACGAAGATTTATCGTAAATATGAATATGGCAATACATAATGTCTTTGTGATGAATAAGATACGATCAAATAATTTCACGTCATTCTTCCAAAACTTCCACCACAAAAAACCTAGAAGTATAACTAGGAGTATAACAATGAATACTGGTGAAATAATTGGTTGTATCTGCATTAATCTTTTACCAATAGGCCTCCTGTTAGTAAGAATAGTAAAAAGCTTCCCAACAATATCACTGTAGGAATTGTTGGTTGATCAATTGTTTTCGTTGTAGATATTTCTTTTACAGAAAGTGCTTCGTGCTTTTCAATGTCTTGCACGATATCTTCTACTGTTAATGTTTTACTTTGTTCATATACAATTCCATCAGCATCGAATAGTGCTTGTTGAAAATCACTTAAATTATTTTCGTAATCATAGACATAGTTTTTATCATAAGTATCTTTATCTGGGAATATACCAAAGATATTCACATCGTGGTTTTTACATAAACTAGCAGCTTCATCTAATTCCACAATAGGAGGAGTATTTTCTAATTGTGAATTATCTGTAGATAATATAATTGCACGTGTTCTAGATTCATCTTCTAAATGTGGAAAACTATATAGACAAGATGCTAAGCCTTCTCCAATTAATGAACTTCCTTTGTAATAATTATTTACTAATGTACCTGCATCAATTGCACGTAGCTTCATTTCATAATCTGTATATTCTTCATACATGCCATCTGGTATATATGTGTATTCTCCAAATTTATCCATATATTCTTTTTGAAGTGAAAAATATTCTTCTAATTCTTCTAATTTACCAATGACGAAATCATAATCATCTGTTAATGGAACATAGAGAATAGTTGAGGTATTAAAAATACTAATACCAAAACGATCACCTTCCATAGATAATACAACTTCTTTTAATTGATCAACGATAGCATAGTTTAAGTCATAAAGAGAATAGGATACATCAAGGCATAGGAAAATATCTCTTTTCTTTATTCCACTACTTACAGAATCTTTTTTATATGGTCTAGCAATTAAGAATAGGGAAGATATAATTGCTAGAACAATAGAAAGTTGAAATAAGAAAGAAAGTATTTTTCTTTTTGATTTTGCTTTTTTGAATTCATCTAATTCATATAGTAGATGTGTATTTGCGACTTTAATTCCACCATGATAATTGTTGTTGCGCTTTAGGATATAAGAAAGAATTACAGCGACAACTAAAACAGCTAAGCCAATATATAGAAAATGAGGATGCATTAATTCCATGAGGCAATCACACTCCTTGTCTTTTCTAAAGAGGCCAGCATTTCGCCATTGCTTTCACGCGCAAATTCTGGTTCATAATATTCTTCCACAAGCTTGCTTAAAGCAGGCATGTTCAATGTCTTAATTTCAGCTAATGTGTAATTTTGTACATGAATCTTAGTCATTTCAAAAACGAAATTACGAATGATAGAACTTAAACTTTGATAAGCTTTTCGACTTGTGATATTTCCACTTTGATAAGATGTTTCTAATGTATTCATCTTTTCTAAATATTTTTGTCTAATTTGAGCACGGGTAAAAGCAGGTGGAGTTTTAATAGATAGTGGTTTATATTTTTTAGGTAATGGCCATTTCTTTTTTGCGTAAAGCCAAAGAAGATAAGCAGCCACGATCAAAAGTATTGGAAGGATAATCCAAATAAGTCGAAATTGTAATGGATTTTGTAATGTAACATTCGTTTCCATTATTGGCCCTTAGAAAATAGTTCTACTATCCTTTCTATAAAATGTTCTTCATCCGCAATAGATATTGCATTAACACCACAAGAAGAGAATTTTTGAAATAATTCTTCTTGTAGATTCTTTCGAAAAAGTTTTTCTTTTTCTTTTAATATATTGGTCTTAAGAATGCTTTGATGTGTATATTGATTTTGATTTATATCAAAAGCATGACTATCTGTTAAATAAGCATCTTCAATTTCAATCACAAATAAGTCATTCTTTTCTTCCGCATCTTTGAGTAGAGTTTCATCTAAATCCTTCATCCCTGCTAAATCTGTAATTAGAACAATTAGCATACGTTTGTGTATATGTTCTAATGCATGTTGCAACAACATTGAAGTTGTACATGTGGTTGGTTTTTCAATATTTGTTTGATATAGAGATAATAGGTTTGATAAGTGTGCTTCCGAAGATTGAAAAGAAGTTAAATCAAATCCTTTACTAGAAGGTTGTAGTAATGCATAATCAATGCCACTAACATTTGCGATGCGGGCTAAGATGCCCATTGTTTTAACTGCCAATTCACTTTTCATTTCTCTTGCGGATGTATTGGCATCCATTTTATTACCAGCATCTCCAATGATTAGAAGGGAGTGTTTTTTCTCTGCCATATTTTTTCTGACAAGAGTTTGACCGGTACGAGAAGATGCTTTCCAGTCAATATCATGCACATCGTCTCCGTATGTATATTCTCTTAAATCATCAAAGTCCATGCTGCGACCATGAAAAATAGATCGAAAGCTACCTTCGAGTAAATTAGATGTTTTTTTATTTGTTTTTAAACTCAAAAGAGTTTTTATTTCTTCAACTGTTATTGTTTTCATTCATACCTCAAGGTGTAGGAATCTTTGCGAATACTTCGTCAATGATTGTTTCTGGAGTAACTCCATTGCTGTTTGCAGAATAGCTTAATGAGATACGATGACGTAATACTTGATAGCGAACAGCTTTAATATCTTCTGGTATGACATATGTTCTACCTTGTGTTAAAGCAACTGCTTTACCTAATTTCATAAAGGCAATGGAGGCACGTGGGCTTGCGCCAAGACGAACATAAGAACTTAATTCTTCACTTAAGATATCTTCTGTATGTCTTGTTGCATGAACAATCATAGAAATATATTTACGAATAGAAATATCCACATATACTTTATCGGCGATATTTTGCACACGGTTAATATCATCAATCTCTAAAACAGCTGGTTCATCATCTGGTTCACCATAACTAATACGAGAAAGAATTGCAGTTTCTTCTTCTGGTGTAGGATAGTTTAAAGTTTCCTTTATTAAGAAACGATCTGTTTGTGCTTCAGAAAGAGGGTAGGTACCTTCTTGTTCGATAGGGTTTTGTGTAGCTATAACAATGAAGATATCCTCTGGCATAGAATATGTCTTTTCACCAATTGTGACATGCTTTTCTTGCATTGCTTCAAGCATAGCTGATTGTGTTTTAGCACTAGAACGATTCACTTCATCCAATAAAACAAAGTTCGCAAAAATAGGTCCAAGGATTGTATCGAATTTACCTTGGGTTTGGTTATAGATTTGTGTACCGATGATATCACTTGGTAAAAGGTCAGGTGTACATTGGATACGTGAAAACTTTCCGTTAACAGCACTAGCAATTGCTTTTGCGGCAGTTGTCTTTGCTAGACCTGGAACAGATTCAATGAGTATATGTCCATCTGCGATAATGGCATAGATCAGCGCATATTTCAGATTTTCTTGTCCTACGACTTTAGAGTCATAGTATTGTGAAAGTTTTTGAATCACTTCTTGTGTATACGCAAACTCTTCATTCGTAATTACTTCATTTGGACTCGTGTATGTTTGTGTCATAAATAATTCTCCAATAATATATGTATTTATTATAAACGATAATCATCAATAATAATGAAAAGAGGATTCTTCCTCTTATTTCACATATCTTTGTAACATATCTTCGACAATTTCAATTGTCTTGAATATAAGTGTATTACAGTAGGGGCGATTGCCTTTTGAATTATCAGGATTTAATGGTAATAAATCTTTACAATCCAAATATCCACCAAGAGCTTCTTTTGTGCGCTCATAGAATTCATTTAATATTTCATCATCATTTATTCCAAAATAACCTAGTACTGTAACACCACCGGAAACTGCACCACATAAACCTTTTATGCGCATGCCTCTTCCATAGTTGGAAAATACTTTTAATAATTCGTCTTTTGGAATTGAATTTTCTAAGAAAGGAATGATAACAGCTTGTGCACAATTACAGTGAAAAGAAGTGTCCGCTCTTAATTCAATTGCCCGATCAATATATTTACTCATTGTTACTACCCTTTTGTATTATAACTCTAAAATGCACGTAAAGAATTGTTGTTGGCATAAAAGAAAAGGTCATTTATAATGGAAACGCTTAGGTAAGTTTTTCATGTGCTTCAATGTATCATTAACATTGGAAACATGTGAGTATCCTTCCATTAGGGATACTTAAGAAAAGGAGGTGCACGATATGGAAAACAAAAAACCTTACTATATTACAACCGCAATTGCATACACTTCAGGTAAACCTCATATAGGAAATGTATATGAGATTGTTTTAGCTGACGCAATTGCTAGACAAAAAAGACAAGTTGGTTACGATGTTCGCTTTCAAACAGGTACAGATGAACATGGACAAAAAGTAGAAGAAAAGGCGAAGGCAGCAGGTAAAACACCAAAACAATTCGTAGATGAAGTATCTGCAGTCATTAAAGGACAATTCGATACGATGAATGTTAGCTATGATAAATTCATTCGTACAACAGATCCTTATCATGAAAAACAAGTTCAAAAAATATTTAAGAAACTTTATGACAAGGGCGATATTTATAAAGGTAAATATGAAGGTAAGTACTGTCATGAATGTGAAGCATTCTATACAGAAAGCCAATTGGATGAAAATGGTAACTGCCCAGTTTGTGGTGGTGAAGTAAAACCAATGGAAGAAGAAGCTTATTTCTTCAAGATGTCAAAATATGCGGATGCACTCATGAAACACATTGAGGATAATCCACATTTCATTCAACCAGAAAGTCGTAAGAATGAAATGATCAATAACTTCTTAAAACCTGGTCTACAAGATTTATGTGTATCTCGTACATCATTCAAATGGGGTATTCCAGTAGATTTTGATGATAAACATGTAGTCTATGTTTGGATTGATGCATTATCTAACTATATTACTGGTTTAGGATATGATTGCGATGGTAATCATGATGAACTATATAAGAAATATTGGCCTGCAGATTTACATTTAATAGGAAAAGATATTGTACGATTCCATACAATTTATTGGCCAATTATGTTGATGGCATTAGGGGAAGAATTACCAAAACAAGTCTTTGGACACCCTTGGTTATTAACGGGTGATTCAAAGATGTCTAAGTCTAAAGGTAATGTAATTTATGCGGATGACTTAGTAGAAATGTTTGGTGTAGATGCAGTTCGATACATCATGTTACATGAAATGCCATTTGCACAAGATGGACATGTAACATATGAATTGATGATAGATCGCATTAACAGTGATTTGGCAAATAATGTTGGTAACTTAGTGAATAGAACATTATCTATGCAAAATAAATATTTCAATGGTATCGTTGCTAACCCACGTGAAGAAGAAGCTGTTGATGAAGATTTAAAGAATACTGTATTAGCAGCGAAAGAACGTGTTGAAAGACATATGGAAGAACTTCGCGTAGCAGACGCAATTGATGATGTATTAGATATCTTCTCTCATTGCAATAAATATATTGATACAACAATGCCATGGGCACTTGCGAAAGATCCAGAAAAGATTGGACGTTTAGCAACAGTTCTATATAACTTATTAGAAAGCATTCGCTTTGGCGCAATCTTACTACAACCATTCTTGCCTGATACAGCAGATAAGATTCTAAAGAGCTTGAATACTGGCGCAATTCAATATGATGATTTACATACATTTGGATTGTTAGAGACAGATATTCGTGTTGTAGAAAACGCAGAAATTCTATTCCAACGTATTGATGAAAATGATATCAATACTCGAGTAGAAGAAATCGAAAAGACACAAAAAGCGATTAAACAAAAAGCTGAAGAAAAGAAGGTAGATATTGAACCAGCTGATTTTGAAAAAATTGAAATGAGAGTTGGTAAAGTAATATCTTGTGAAAAGCATCCAAATGCGGATAAATTACTTGTGTTACAAGTAGATCTTGGCACAAATGAAGTAAGACAAATCGTATCTGGTTTAGCGCAAAGCTATACACCTGGACAAGTAATTGGTAAACATATTGTTGTAATAACAAATTTAAAACCAGCAGAAATTCGTGGTGTTGAATCACAAGGAATGTTGTTAGCTGGAAAGAATAATAACCAAATTGCGGTTGTTGAAGTGAATGGCTTAGAACCAGGCACAAAGATTTCTTAAAGAGAAGCCACTACGGTGGCTTTTTCATATGCGGGCTTAATAAGGTATAATAATGAGGCATTTATGCGAAATGTTAGGTTTCGTGTATACTTGAAAGGAAAGAAGGTATTCAATGCGAAGTTGGAATTCACTATTTGAATTATTGCGATTCCCTTTAGAAATAGTATTTTTAGGTGTTGTATTTTTAGGTATCGGGAATATTATTACAAATCCAGCTCTTGGTTTTGAAGCAATGATTCAATCAGATGTCATTAGCGCAATAGGTGAAATCAGCACACGAATTGGACAATTTGTGGTGGTGAATTTTCCACTTATTTTCCTTATTCGTTTAACAACTAGAAAAGGTTCCAATGCGACATCAGTTATTTCAGCACTAATTGGATATGTAGCATTTTTGGTAGCTACTATCTTCTTTACAAGACATGATATGCCTTCCAATGCATATAGTGGAATATTAGGTATCAGTATTTCTAATTCTACAGTTAGCACAATGAGTGAAAGCCAATATTATCCACTACAAACAGGTATTGTTGGTATTGTGATTGTTGCACTGATTACTTTATATGCATTTAATCGTGCCAAAAAGAAAACAGAATATAGTTTATTTCCATTCCTTACAAAAGATGCGACATGCATGGTGATGACAATTCTATTGTCTTTGGTTGCTGGTATAGGAATTGGTTTTGTATGGCCATATTTCATTCATTTTATTGAACGTGTGATTCACTTTGTGGAAGTAGATACGACCAATCCAATTAATTTAGGCATATATGGAATATTTGAAAGAATATTATCAGTATGTAATTTAGGATCTTTAATTCGCCAACCATTCTGGTATAGCACTAGTGGAGGAAGCTGGGTGACTATGGCTGGTAATTCTGTGGCTGGCGATGTAAATATTTGGGCAGAACAATTAGCAGCGAATAGTTTAACAGGTGTAACAGGAAGATTTATCACACCATATTACGTACTAAATATATTTGCGATACCAGCAATGATTTGGGGTATGTTTTCTCTATATACAGATAAGATGGAAAGACAAAAGAAAGTTGGTTTCTTTATCTTCGCTACTATCGCTTCTGTATTAACAGGCACAATCTTACCTTTAGAAATATTGTTATTCTTGCTTGCACCATTATTATTCTTAATTCATGTTGGTGTAACAGGAATCTTATTCAGCTTATTGCATGCATTCCATATATATGTTGGATATCTTGCGCCAAGCACATTACTAACAACTGCAATGCCAGGCACACTATTAGAATTGATTGGATATTTTAGATATCCATCTCTTCAAAAGATGGTGTTCTTGGTGGTTATTGCTGGTTTAATTACTGCAGTTATTTATTATTTCATAACACGTTTATATTTTAAGAAGATGGCAGTCGATCTATTTAAAACTGGCGCAGAAAAAGAGTTAGTAAAATCACTAGTAAAAGCAGTTGGTGGTATTGAGAATATTCGTATGACGCAATCTTCTGTAGCGAATATTGTAGTTTCTGTATATGATCCTTCAAAGCTAGACGCAAATCGTTTAAAGAGTTTAGGCTCCTATCGCATCTATGAAACAAGAGCGGGTTTTAGGATTGCATTAGGTGCTGCTTCTACTATGGTTAAGCAAGATATTGATAATGCAATTCGCGAAGTAGTACGTGAAGAAAACGCTGAATAAAGATAAGCATGTCTATATATAAAACACTAGAAAAAATAGAAGATTATAGAAAAGAAAATCCACAATGTCTTTTTAATGGGTATCTGGAAGATTATCTTTATTTAAATAAAGATACTTTAGAGAACGATATAAAAGACATTTTTACTATATTTCAAAAGATTCATCCATATATAAAAATATGTGTGAATTTCAAAGGTAAATATAATCTAAAGACACCAGTGAATAAAATGTTGCATATAACTAAGAGGTTTGAAGAGGACTCTTTTGAAATGGTTGTGCCATATTTGTTGTATTTTCAATCAGAAGGCAAAGAAAAAGCAGTGTTATTTACAGACAATGGATATTTTTATACAGCTGGATTATATTTTTGCTTAAGTGAAGAAAATGGGATATTTCATAAAGATAGAAAGAATCTTTTGGCATTACCAATGATGGAAAAAGATTTGATGCAAAATTATTTTCAAATGTTTATGAAAAGTCAGGCTGGAGCCGTACAAAGAAAGATAGAAGCACATTATTTTTCATCTTATGATGATTTATATAAAAAAGGTTTAGAGAAAAGCAAAGAAATCAAAGATAATGAAGAATATTTATATTTGAAAAAAGTACTTTATGTGCAATATATGGTAAACTCAAAAATACGAGAAGAAAAGTATCATAACGACGCAAGTGAGCATCGGAAAATGGCATGTACGTTAGTGAATCGTTTTTAATAGAAGAGCGAGTAATCCATATGTTGCAAAGATATTACTATGATATAATTCTTGTGAAATAAAAGGTGGAATTCAATGAGAAATCGTAGAGGAAATGATTACATTTGGTGGATATTTTTAATTCTCATGTTCTCTGGAGGAATAGGAGCCATTTTCCCATTGTTGATGATTGTGGGAATTATGATTGCGATTACAACCGCAGCAACTAATTCATATCGCAGACAAAATGAGATTAGACAGAATAGTTATCGCCGTACAGCTGGTATGGGATATTATCGTACTGGCTCACAAGCAAAATATACCGCAGCCCAAATGGCAAAAATAAATGTGTATTTAAGAAGTTGGTTTAGATCTAGAAAATCTTTACCAATTGGCTCGAATTTTGACTTACGTATTCATGGTCAACGTTATGCATCTTTAGCAAGTTTAGATGTATATCGTGATAACCAATTAATATGTTCTTTAAATGATTTTGGGAAGAGATATCCAGAGTCTTATGATGAGATTTTATCTGAATTAGTAAGAATGTCTGAAAATGGTAAAGTAGAAGATGTCATCGATGTACAAGCTACAGAAACTAAACAAGATAGCGCACCAGTGAAAAAAGGTGCACAAGAGTATATGGATGAAATCAATAAGTTAAACGAAGATATACCAGATGAAGGTATTTCTAATGGCTTACATGAGACATATGCACTTTTAAAACAAATTAAAACATTAGAGGAAAAATT
>CACXEN010000222.1 GCA_902766675.1 uncultured Erysipelotrichaceae bacterium | reverse complement strand
ATTCCACAAGGTGTACAAAACTCCTTTACTTTATCAAATCCACCAACAATTACTATTCGTTTGAAGTTTTTTTTACCTTCACTGATTGCCTTAAATATTGCTGTTCTTTCAGCACAGCTTGTTGCGCCAAAACTTGCTATCTCTACATTACATCCGGAGTATAAACTTCCATCATTTACTTCTACACATGCTCCTACATGAAATTTAGAATAAGGTGCATAAGCTCTCTTTCTTACTGCGAGTGCCATCTTAATCATTAAATCTAACTGGTCTGCTTCCATTATTATATCCTTCTTTCTCTTTAAATTTATCCCGTATTTAAATATATTTTAACACCATTGTATTCTTTCCACAATCAATATCATACTTTTTTACAGGCTTTTTTCACAAGCAGCGGCTATGCAACTTATTAAAGTTTTATAGCTGAACTTGTTATACCGTAATAAAACTTTAATAAAAATCCCCTTTAATATGATTTGATTTCATAATATAATAGTTGTGTATGATAAAATTCAAGTCAAATTTATTATATGAACATTCATATATTGGAGGTTAGTATGAAACTACTTAGTGTAACAATACCATGTTATAACTCACATGAGTATATGGAACATGCTATTGATTCTGTTCTTGCCGGAGGAGATGATGTAGAGATTCTGATTGTAGATGATGGTTCTTCAGACAATACTCTTGAGATTGCAAAAAGATATGAAGAAAAATATCCTAATATAGTACGTGCTATTCATAAAGAAAATGGCGGTCATGGTTCTGCTGTTAATACAGGAATTGCCAATGCAAAAGGTTTATATTTCAAGGTACTTGATAGTGATGACTGGTTTGACAAAAAAAGTCTTTTGAAAGTACTGGACTTTCTTCGTAAAATTGTCACCGATTCTATATCACTTGATATGCTTATCTGTAATTATGTGTATGAAAAGCCAAGTGCACATAAAAGAAAGGCAATCAATTATTTTGGTGCAATTCCACGCGATAAATTCATCACATGGAGTGATGTCAAACATTTCAGAATGAGCCAGAATCTTTTGATGCATTCTATCATTTATAAAACTAAACTTCTTCATGAATGTAAGCTCAAATTACCTGAGCATACATTTTATGTTGACAATATTTACGCTTTCACTCCATTACCATATGTTAAGAAAATGTATTATCTTAATGTAAATTTATACAGATATTTTATCGGACGCGATGATCAGTCTGTAAATGAAGCTGTTATGACAAAAAGAATCGATCAACAGATAAAAGTTACTAAACTTATGATAGATTCTCATGATCTTACTAAAATTAAAAATCGTAAGCTTCGTAATTATATGATTAAATATCTTTCAATGATGATGATTGTCAGCTCTGCTCTTCTTGTAAATGAAGGTTCTTCTGAAAGTCTTGCCAAACGTAAGGATCTCTGGCAATATTTGAAATACAGTAACAAAAAGATCTATTATATAATTACACATACAAAATTTGGTTTACCTTTACAGTTCAAAAGTAAATCAGGTCGAAAGATTATTATCTGGGGCTATCATTTCTTCAATAGAATATATGGCTTTAACTAATAAGAAAAATACTTTAAAGGGGGTAAGATTATGCAGCCGCCGCTTTATTATGATGAAGAAGAAGAATGGAACAGAGCATTATTGCTATATAATGCCGTCCTTAAGGAAATATGTACCAAAATTGAAATTTTAAATAACGAATTTAAACTCGCACACCAGTATAATCCTATTGAACATATCTCATCAAGAATTAAATCTGCAGACAGTATTGCACGCAAAATGAGGATGAACAATAGAGAACTTACTGTAGAAAATATCATAAGATATGTCAATGATGTTGCCGGTGTACGAATCATCTGCACATTTACTTCTGACATTTATCGCATCGCAGATGCAATTGCAAAACAAAATGATGTTACAGTATTAAAGGTAAAAGACTATATAGCAAATCCTAAGCCAAATGGCTATACAAGTTATCATATGATAGTTACAATACCTATCTTCCTATCAAATGATGTTATTGATACCAAAGTTGAAATACAAATACGTACAATAGCGATGGATTTCTGGGCAAGTCTGGAGCATAAGATTTATTATAAATTTGATGGAAAAGCTCCTGACGGGATACGTGAAGAATTAAAAGAATGTGCCAATATCATATCATTTCTTGACCAGAAAATGTTTTCAATAAACGAAGATGTAAAACACTATCACGAAGACTTTAATGGTGGAACAGCTATGACAAGTAATTTGCCGGCACACCTTACAAAAGAAAAAGCCAATATGATTCCTGATGAACTTAAATCATTATATGGCTCAATCACATCTGACTGATAAAAAAAGCTTCGCACTAACGATTTGATCATTAGTACGAAGCTCTTTTTTATTCTCTATTACATTAACTTTTTTAATCCTGTATTTGCTTTTGCTTCATCAAGCGCCTGCTGTTCTTCCTCTGATAATATTACAAAAGCCTCACCATTAACAACTTCTTTTGCATATGTATAACAACCTTCTTTGGAACTATGCATAGAATTTAATATAAAACCATTGTTCTCCGCTGTAAGCAATACAAGAACAAAACTAAGTTTTCCACCAATTTCCTTAAATGCATCATATTTTACTATTCCAATTTTCTGATATGCAGTAATAAGCTGACCATTGATTGCTTCTATATCACCTTTTATTGTACTGACTTCTGATTCAAGAACATCTATCACAGAAAACTTATCAAGTATGGCTTTTTCAAGATTTTTTCCATTTTCTCCATCCATGAACTTCTTGTATTTTTTTCGTGTATTATGATCTTTTATCATTGTTACAAGTAAAAGTATCATAAGTAATACAATCACTCCTGCCATTCCAATTACTACATAACCTATATCTATACCAAATTCATCAAATAATTGCATTTTTCTTTTCCTTTCTTTTATTGTATTCTATTCATCATTTCCATAATTCTTTCTAATTCATCCTGAGAATAATATTCTATCTCAATTTTACCCTTGTCCCTATTTTTACGATTTATACTAACCTT
>CACXEN010000221.1 GCA_902766675.1 uncultured Erysipelotrichaceae bacterium | reverse complement strand
GATGATGAATTAATACTGATATTATGGGCAAATGAATTATTTGATCCAGGTAGACCTGATACATTCGTAATGGAGGGATAAAATGGAAATTAGAACAGACTATAGTGATATTAAGTGGAAAGAAAATGGTAAATTAAAACTTCTTATCATAGTAGGAACACGACCTGAAATAATAAGATTATCTGCAGTTATTACTAAATGTAGAAAGTATTTCGATACTATCTTAGCTCATACTGGTCAAAACTATGATTATAATCTTAATGGTGTATTTTTTAAAGATTTAAAACTTGATGATCCAGAAGTATATATGGATGCAGTAGGAGACGACCTAGGAGCAACTGTTGGTAATATAATCAATTGTTCATATAAATTAATGAATGAAATTAAACCCGATGCTTTATTAATACTTGGGGATACTAATAGTTGTTTATCTGCAATACCTGCTAAGAGATTACACATACCAATATTTCACATGGAAGCTGGTAACAGATGTAAAGACGAATGTTTACCGGAGGAAACAAATCGTAGAATAGTTGATATTATTTCTGATGTTAATCTAGCATATTCTGAGCATGCAAGAAAGTATTTGCATGAATGTGGGCTTCCAAAAGAAAGAGTATATGTAACTGGATCTCCAATGGCAGAAGTATTACATAATAATTTAAAAGATATTGAATCATCAGATATCTTAAATAAATTAGATTTAAAGCCAAATAAATATATATTATTATCTGCTCATAGAGAAGAGAATATAGATACAGAAGCAAACTTTAATAGTTTATTTACAGCAATTAATAAAATGGCAGAAAAGTATGATATGCCAATAATTTATTCATGCCATCCAAGAAGTAAAAAAAGATTAGAGTCATCTGGATTCAAATTAGATTCAAGAGTAATTATGCATGAACCATTAGGCTTCCATGATTATAATAAATTGCAAATGAATGCATTTTGTGTAGTAAGTGATTCAGGAACACTTCCTGAAGAATCATCATTCTATACAAGTATACGCCATCCAATATCAGCAGTATGTATAAGAACATCTACTGAAAGACCAGAAGCACTTGATAAAGCATGCTTTGTACTAGCTGGTATAGATGAAAAGAACTTATTACAAGCAGTTGATACTGCAGTAGATATGACTAAAGACAATGATTTAGGAATTCCTGTACCAGATTATGTAGAAGAAAATGTATCTACTAAAGTAGTTAAATTAATTCAAAGTTATACTGGTGTAGTAGACAAGATGGTTTGGAGAAAAAAATAGTATATATTTAATTTTGATAAAAATATAGAAATGTCACAATATAACTTGACATTTCTTTTTGCTTGTCATAAAATACTTTATGGATTTTAAAGGGGAGATAGGTTTTATGGAATATTTGTCAATACATGAAATGAGTAAAAAATGGAATATAAAAGAAAGAAAACTTACTTCATTATGTAGAGAAGATAGAATATCTGGTGCAAGAAAGTTAGGTAAAGAATGGATGATTCCTAGTGATGCTATTAAACCATTAGATAAAAGAACAAAGGAATTCGAGGATTATCGTTTAGAATTAGAAGAAACAAAAACAACAATTCCATTTTCTAATTGTAATAGTGAAGAAAAAATAATAATGAGATTTTATGAAAAATATAGTGAAAAACCAATGTATACTGCTTTTACACCGTATAAGATATGCCCATTAGGAGCTCACGTAGATCATAATCTAGGATTGGTTACAGGATTTGCTATTGATAAAGGAATTCATATTGCATATAGTTCCAACGATAACGGAATAATTGATATCGAATCTTTACAATATCAAAAGAAATGTAGTTGGCATGTTTCAAATACTCCTTATAAAAAACAAAATGATTGGGCTGATCCTCTTAGAGGTGTCACTATTGAATTAAATAACAGATATCCACTTCGTTCTGGTATTATTGCAATCATAGATGGTGAGTTACCTATTGGAGGATTATCTAGTTCATCATCTTTGATTATTACTTTTATTAATGCATTAGCATTCATTAACAATATAAAATTAGATGAAGCTGAAATGATTGAAATATCTGAACTATCTGAAAAAAACTATTTAGGAATTGAGAATGGTAAATTAAATCAAATGTGTGAGATTTATTCTAAAAAGAATAATTTGCTTTTTGCTGATACAAATGATAATTTATATGAATTGATTGAAACACCTAAAAATATGAAATATGTTATTGGAATATTCTTTTCTGGAATTGATAAAGGAATAGATAGTGAAG
>CACXEN010000220.1 GCA_902766675.1 uncultured Erysipelotrichaceae bacterium | reverse complement strand
GTGAATTGAGCAAATATAAAATCACTTTTCATTTCATTCTGTGAAATCTGTAATTTATTATTAATCTAAAGATTAAATAGCAATAATACTAACTATGACAGCATTAGAAAACAAAATAATCCGTATGATACTTTTGGAATGCAAAGTAATTATCCTGATTAGAATAAAGATTTATTTTCTTAAAAACTTTCTTTATTAGTAGATGTAATCATAAAATATTCTGCTATAATTTGGGCAAGAGGTGATGCCTATGAAAAAGATTATTTGGGCACTCGTTTACATCATTCTTGCTGCTGGACTTTTGACTTGGAATTTGAGTGGCATGGATTCTAGCCACGGTCATGAAGAGTCAAGTGAGCACGGAGAAGCTGAACATGGTGAAACTGAGCACAGTGAAACCGAACACAGCGAAGGTGAACAACAAGAAGAAGGTCATCATTAATTCTTCCGCCCATTTTCACTAATCCATTTTAGAAGAACATTCTTCCATCATGCATTAGTAAAAAGGATTATGCATATGCATAATCTTTTTATATATCTTTACAATTGTGTGAAAATCGATAAAAAAGATATAATACATATAGGAGGTATTCACATGAGTGATTCAATTATTGATGTAAACAAAGCCCAAGAAATCATTGATGGTGGGATGAAACAGGCACAAGAAGTTTTGGAGAATAATCAAGCAATCAATGAGCTTGTTGAAAAAGTTCAAGCGAAAGTCAATGAATATCCACTTCTTACTACAACATTCCAAGACGCAAAGGATCTCTTCTCTTTAATTAAGAGTTATGTCACAAAAGAGTACACAGAGATTTCTCCAAAAGTCATCGCTACAGTTGTTAGTGCATTCCTTTATCTAGTAAAACAAAAAGATCTTATCAATGATAAGATTCCTGTAATTGGATTATTAGATGATGTCGCTATTGCGGCGATTGCACTAAAATTTGTGGAGCCAGAATTGAAAGCTTATAATGAGTGGAAAGAAAAACAAGTGAAGGAAGCTGCGTAAGCTTCCTTTCTTTATCCTCTTAGTTTTAATGCCTTTTCCATTTCTCTTTTGGCATCGCGCATCTTTTCAGTTTCACGTTTATCATATAGATTCTTACCTTTTGCTAAGGCAATATCTAATTTTGCACGACCTTGTTTTAAATACATTTTTACAGGTACGAGTGTATAACCTTTTGTTTTGACTTTTTGATGTATTTTACGAATCTCCGCTTTATGTAAAAGTAGCTTTCTATCTCTTTCTTCATCCACATTAAACATATTTCCATATTTATATGCAGAAATATGCATTCCTTTTACCCAAGCTTCTCCTTTATAAATAGTAATATAAGCATCTTTGAATTGAACGCGTCCTTCTCGTATAGATTTAATCTCTGTACCAGTTAATACCAATCCACATTCAAAATGCTCCTCAAGGAAATAATCATGAGAAGCTCTTCGATTGAGTGCTACTACTTTTTCATTACTATCTTTTGCCATATTCTTTATTTTACTAAAGTGAAGTCAACACATCTAGCCTCTTTATTTGCGCTAACGACTTCTACTTTTACCTTTGTACCTAATGTATATCTTCTCCCTGTAGCTTCCCCTACCAATTGATTTCGATATGAGTCAAAGACATAATAGTCATCTTGTAAATCTTTAATGCGAACCAATCCTTCAATTGTATTTTCTAATGCTACATAGAATCCAAATGATTGGATACTTGTAATCATACCATCGAATACTTCACCAATATGACTTTGCATATATTCTGCCTTCTTCATATCATCACAAGCATATTCAGCATCCTGACTAGCACGTTCTCTTTGCGAAGAAGATTCTGCATATTCTTTACATTTCCCTTCGTCTGTTTTTCTTTCTTCTTCATCCATGCACATTTCAAAACTATATTTTCTAAGCATGCGGTGTACGATTAAATCAGGATATCTTCGAATTGGTGATGTGAAATGTAAATACTCATTTTCTGCTAAGCCAAAATGCCCAATGCATGTATTGTCATATTTTGCTTTTTGCATGCATCGCAATAACATCTTACTTAGCACTGGATATTCTGGCGAGTCTTTGATGTTATCCAAATAAGATTGTATCTCAGTTGGATATAATTCATTTTTTCCTACAATTAATTTATGTCCCATCGCTTCTGATACACCAATGAATTGTTGGATCTTTTTTGCCATTGGCTTTTCATGTACACGATAAATACACGGAATATTTTGCCACTTCAAAAAGCTAGCTACTGTCACATTTGCCGCAATCATTAAGTCTTCTATGATTCTTTCGCCATGCCCTCTTTTAACCGGCTCTACATCAATTGGTACACCATCTGCATCAACTGTAATTTCAGCTTCGCTACTCGCAAATTCAATTGCGCCTTTTTTCACTCTAGTTCTACGTATTGCATCTGCACAATCTGCTAAATCAAATAATAAAGTACCTAGATGCTTGTATTTCTCATTTAATTCTTTATCACCATCTAAGATTTTATTCACATTGTTGTAAGTCATTCTTTCACAAGAACACATCACACTTGGATAAATTTTAGAATCGATGATTTCACCATCTTTGCTGACAACCATCTCACATGTAATCGTTAAGCGATCTACCTTTGGATTTAAACTACAGATACCATTGCTTAATATATGTGGCAACATTGGTACGACTCTATCTGTTACATATGTTGATGTTCCTCTTTTTCTAGCTTCAATATCTAGCGGGCTACCTTCTTTTACATAATGTGATACATCCGCAATCGAAACTTTTAGTAAATAAGAGCCATCTTCATTTTTCACTACACTGACTGCATCATCAAAATCCTTTGATTCATCACCATCAATTGTAATAATCATTTCATTTCTTAAATCAATGCGACCTTTTAGTTCCTCTTCTTGAACAGATGTAGGAATTGCATTTGCTTCATCGATTACTTCTTGAGGAAATTCAGGATCAATATCGTATTCATATAAAATAGATAGAATATCTACACCTGGATCATCTTTATGTCCTATTTCTTTTTCTACAATGACTGTTAATGGACGATCATATTCTTTAATCGTTGTAATTACTTTTAAACCATCAACGAGTTGGATATTTGGATTCTCTATTACCTTTAATGGTTTACCTTGCAGTTTTTCATCATCTAAGACTAAATGAAAGGAGTTTCCTTTTGCATAATATGTCGCAAGTAAATGTTCCTTACTTCTTTTTAATACACGAATTACTTCGCCTGTCTTTTTATCCTTACTACATTTTACTAAGACAATATCCCCATGCATTGCACCACGTTGGTTATCTTCATTAATTAAAATTGTAGTATCATCTTCTAAATCTAAGTATCCTTGATTCGATAAACTAATTGAAATCTTTCCTTGTACGATACCAGCTTGTTTTCTTGTTTGGTATTGATGATTGCCATCCAAAAACAAGAATCCATCTTTTTCCATTTGTGAAATGCACATGCTTAAAGTGGTGGTATCCTCTTCTGTTAAACCTAAGCCTTTTTGGATATCACTAAATTTTCTTTTTCCTTTTTTCCTACCTTCTAGGAAATCAATAATTTTATCTTCTAAATTTTTCATAGTAAGAAAAAGCCGGCTCATACCGGCTCTTATACAATTCTAATCAGAATAACTAATGCGAAGAACACAATACCAAGTATTAGTGTTAAATTAGAGATTACTTTTTCAGAACCTCTTTCTTTTGTATTCGCAAAGAGGTTTAATCCACCGCTACCAGTGAATGCCCCTGATATTCCATCTGATTTTCCGCTTTGTAGTAATGACAGTACGATTAACGCTGCCGATACAATCATTAATAGTGCGTTGAGCATGTTTTTACTCCTTTCAGTATTGCTTGGCTATTATATCTTAAATATTTGTTGTTTTCAATAATTTATGTATAATTGAAAGGCTATGGATATAGAGATTTTATTATGGTTTCAAAACATTCGAATGGCACTAGGCCCAATTGTTGAAATGGTTGTGTCTTTTTTGTCTGATGCAGTCTGTTATGGGGCAGTTATCATACCATTTATTATATATTGGATAAAAGACAAGAAGTTTGGTGCTTATTTAGTATCTATTTATGCATTTAGTTCATTATTTAACCAATTTATAAAAGCTACATTTACAATCCATCGTCCTTGGATTAGAGATACACGTATTCAAACATCAGAATACGCAAAGCGTGGCGCAACAGGATATTCTTTCCCAAGTACACATACCCAAACAAATATGGCAATTGATGGTGGTGCCTATATCATCAGTAAGAAGAATTCCGAAAAGATTATCCATGTGCTCTTAATTATCTTTATGGCACTTTCTAGATTATTTGTTGGTGTACATACTCCACAAGATGTAATTGTCGCAATACTTATTGGTGGTATTTCAATTCTTGTGACTAAAGTATACTTACAAGCAATTGAAAATGACACAAAGCGTGATACATATCTTATGATTCTATTCTTCGTCATTGCGATACTATGCACACTATATGCAGAACTAAAGGCATATCCAATGAATTATGCAAATGGAGAATTATTGGTAGATCCTATCACAATGAAAAAAGATAGCTTACGATCCATTGGCGCATTTATTGGAATATTGTTTGGAATATATTTAGAAAAGAAATATGTGAACTTCTCTGTCGATGGCACAAGAAAAGAAAAGATATTACGCTTAGTCATCGGCTTATTAGGAGTCGGCGTATTATTTGCCTTTTCTAGAATATTACTTCCAAAGGTATGCGCAGTTGAAATCGCAAGATTCATTGAAACCTTCTTACTAACAATATATGTTTTATTCCTATATCCTTATATATTCACAAAATATAAAGAAAGGAATCAGGTTAAACCCAATTCCTTAAAGTAATGTATTTAAATCTACATATTCGTAGCCATCAAAACTGTTGGCTACGTTTTTATTTGTGACTTTACCATCATAGGTATTCACACCTGTCGCAATGACTGGATTATTCTTACAAGCTTCTTCTAAGCCTTGATTTGCGATTTCAAGACCATATTTTTCAGTCGCATTTGTAAGAGCTATTGTAGAAGTTCTTGGAACAGCACCTGGCATATTACCAACACAATAATGCACGATACCATCTTCAATATATGTAGGTTCATCATGTGTTGTTACACGTGTGCTTTCTCCACAACCACCTTGGTCAACAGCTACATCCACAAATACAGCACCTGGTTTCATCTCTTTTAAGAATCTCTTTTTGAAAATCTTTGGAGCAGAACCACCAGGGATTAATACAGAGCCAATAACCAAATCTGCACGACGTACAACTTTTTCAACATTTGTATCATTTGAGACAAGTGTTTGAATAACAGAACCAAATTGGTTATCCAATTGTTCAAGACGTTTTAGACTAATATCTAGAATTGTGACATTGGCACCCATACCAACCGCAATCTTACAAGCATTGGTACCTACTGTACCACCACCTAAGATAACTACATTCGCTTTTGGAGTACCTGGTACACCAGCTAAAAGAATACCTTCCCCACCAAAACGTTTTTCTAAATATTTTGCGCCTTCTTGAATGGAAAGACGTCCAGCAATTTGACTCATTGGCGCAAGTAGTGGTAAAGATCCATCTGTTTCTTGTAGTGTTTCATATGCGACACCTTTTACTTTACCATTTAGTAATGCGTCCATCTGTTCTTGATCAGCTGCTAAATGTAAATATGTATAGAGGATTAGTCCATCGTGGAATAATGGATATTCTTCTGGTAATGGTTCTTTTACCTTTACCATCATTTCAACACGATTCCAAACGTCTTTTGCGTCTTCAACTAATTCTGCACCAGCTTCAATATATTCATAATCTGAAAAACCAGATCCTTCACCGGCACCCTTTTGAATTAATACTTCATGCCCTGCATTGATATAATTCTTTACATTGTCAGGTGTTAGTCCTACTCTAAATTCATTATTCTTAATTTCTTTCACGCATCCTACTATCATTCTGTATCCTCACTTTTCTTTGGGTAATATTTTATCATTATTTTTACGTAAGATACGCAGAAAGATTATTTTTTTGTTGAAAACAAAAACTATGAATGATACTATAGTTAAGCAACATTTGACTCCTTAGCTCAGCTGGCAGAGCAACTGACTCTTAATCAGTGGGTCTAGGGTTCGAATCCCTAAGGAGTCACCATGCTAGTGTATTGTTCATCAATACACTTTTTTTATTTCCTTATTTTCCAATAAAAAATCCAATCAATGATTGGATTCTTTACCTATTCACCATATGGTTGTGTTTTATCTTCACCGAAGTATTCTAGAGATAATTCTTTTAATTTTCCACTATCTAATAGTTCTTTGATTGTGGCATTAACTTCCGCAATTAATGTATCGTTATCTCCACCTTTGATAAATGGAATCGCCATATATGTGCTTGTTTCATCTACTGTCTTAAACGGACCACCAGAAACTTTCATATAGTCTTGGAATGATGCATCTGAATTGATTGTTGCATCAACTTGGCCATTCTTTAACATTTCTAATGTTTGGTCTAATGTTTCAACACCTTCTACATTTGCGCCATAGCTTTCGCCAATTTCCATATATGTAGAGCCAATAGAATTGGCTGTTGATTTACCTTCTAAATCTTCAAATGAAGTAATTTCATTGTTATCTTCTAATACGATTAATACCGCTTTGTCATATAAATATGCATCAGAGAAGTCATATGTTTGTTTTCTATCTGGAGTAACGTCTACACCATTGATTACCAAATCAATTGTATCGGCATCCAAACCTAAGAATAAATTATCCCAAGGTGTAGGAGTAACTTCTAATTCAACTCCAATATGATCCGCAATTGCTTGTGCAACTGAAACATCATAACCAACAATTTCTCCATCTTTCTCAAAAGAAAATGGTTGCCAGTTACCTTCTAAACCTACACGAAGTACTCCACTCTCTTTTATTCTTGCAAGATGGTCGCTTTCGCTATTTGCGTTTTGACTTTGATTGCTTCCACAACCAATGATACTTACTGCTAATACTGCTGTTGTTACTAATTTAGTTAACTTTTTCATTTCTCCTCCTCGAATATACCACTATGGTTACTTTCCATACGTAAGAATTCTTTTGTTCTATTTTCCTTCGGATTCTCAAAAATTTCACGTGATATGCCCTGTTCTACAATGACACCATTTTCCATGAATATCACTTTATTCGACACATTTTT
>CACXEN010000219.1 GCA_902766675.1 uncultured Erysipelotrichaceae bacterium | reverse complement strand
GAAGTATTAGATGATTTAATGGGTATGGAAGTAGATTCCATATTACTTGTGCCAGTAGATATGAATCAAAAAGCAATTTCTATATGGATTGAAGCAATGCATAGATTAGGAAAACCAGTGCATCTATCCATTGATCAATATAGTAAAAGTGATTCGTATCGTAAATTAGATCAACTAGGTGGTAATGCCGTAGTTAGTTATCATGTTGCGATGCCTATGGCAAAACGACAAGCAATCTTTAAAAGATTTTTTGATTTAATATTCTCAATTGGATTACTACCAATATTCTTTGTTGTATTTATCATTGCCTGGATATTATCTTTATTTGGTAAACGCGGAAGCACTTTAATCCGTCGTGTTCGTGTTGGTAAAAATGGACATCGTTTCTATCAATATCGTTTTAGAACATGCAGAAGAGATGCGAATAAACGTGTAAAACAAAAGAAATCAGCATTTACTATTTTTGGAATTGTTTTGAAAGCATTGCATTTAGATGGTCTTCCTGAATTGGTAAATGTATTAGCTGGTGATATGAGTTTTATTGGACCTAAAGCACCAACGCTTTCGGAATATTTAGATATGTCCGCAAAAGAAAGAAATAATCTATCTGTTAATCCGGGTATTGTTGGATATTGGAGTACAGATAAAGATAAGCCAAAAGAAGATATCGCCCAAAGTGAACAAGACTATATTAGCGACTGGTCACCTGTAAAAGATATATCGCTTGTGGCAATTTCTATTTTCCGCTACATTACATTCCAATCAACAAAGCGTGTCACAAAAGAAGAAGTACAAGAAGAATTACAACTAATTCGTGAATATAATCTAGCTAGAAAACCACTTTCTTACAACAAAGAGACTTATGTTAAGAATAAGACTTTTGGAGATTATGTATATCTTGCAATTAAAAGATTATTAGATATTGTTTTATCACTTTTAGGCATCATACTTCTTTCACCAATATTGATTATTATTGCACTATTGGTGCAAGCAGATGGATCAGGTAGTGCATTCTACAGTCATCCACGTATTGGTTTAAATGGAAAGCGCATTAATATCTATAAATATCGTAGTATGCGCATGGATGCGGGTGATTTGGAAAAGTTATTAACGAAAGAACAATTAGCACAATATAAATCAGAATTTAAAGTGGATAATGATCCACGTATCACAAAGATTGGCAGTTTCTTAAGAAAAACAAGTTTAGATGAATTACCTCAATTATTTAATATATTATCTGGTAACTTATCAATCATTGGACCTAGACCAATTGTCGAAGATGAAACTAAAATCTATGGCAATGAGATTGCGAAATTTCTAAGTGTGAAACCTGGACTAACAGGATATTGGCAAGCATATGCTAGAAACAATGCGACATATGAAAGTGGCGAAAGACAAAAAATGGAAATGTATTATGTGGATAATCAAAGCTTAGCATTAGACGCAAAAATATTCTTTAAAACATTTTCATCTGTGATAAGCAAAGAAGGTGCGAAATAATGAAGGACATCCAAATTATTATCGCGTGTCATAAAAAAGTAGAAGTTCCAACAGACTCTTTATATCTACCATTACATGTTGGCGCAAGTGATAAAGAATCTATTGGTTTTACTAGGGATGACACAAATGACAATATTTCAAATAAAAACTATGCATTTTCAGAATTGACTGGATATTATTGGGCGTGGAAAAATTTAGACTGCAAATATTTGGGCTTAGTGCATTATCGTAGATATTTCGCATTACATAAAAACAGTAAAAATCCATTGGCTAATGTTTTAAAAAAAGATGAAGTCAAACCATTGTTAGAAAAATATAAAATTTTATTACCAAAAAGAAGAGAGTATTATATCGAAGATTTATATTCTCATTACGCACATACATTTGATAAAAAGCATCTTGATGTTACAAGAGAAATATTAAGTGAAAAATATCCTGATTATATTGATACATTTGATGCAACGATGAAACAAACAGGTGGCTATATGTTTAACATGTTTATCATGTCGAAAGAATTGTCAGATGCGTATTGTGCATGGCTGTTTGATATATTGTTCGAACTTGAAAAACGTATTGGATATGATGGATTAACTGATTTTGAAAAAAGATATCCAGGTAGAATATCAGAAAGATTATTCAACGTTTGGATTAATAAGAATATTAAGAAAGAAGAAATCAAAGAATTACCTTATATATATTTAGGTAAAGTAAATTGGGGAAAGAAAATAACATCTTTCCTACAAGCTAAATTTTTCAATAGAAAATACGATAAGAGTTTTTAATATGAATAAGATACTTACTTTTTCTATCGCAGCATATAATGTTGAACAATACTTAGAAAACACAATCAATACTATCTTAGATGCGAATCGAAATGATGATATTGAAGTTTTAATTGTGAATGATGGATCCAAAGACAAAACAAAAGAAATTGCCCAAAAACTACAAGAGGAATATCCAAATACGATAAGACTCATTGACAAAGAAAATGGGGGACATGGCTCAACAATTAATACCGGCATGCGAAATGCGACAGGAAAATATTTTAGAGCGCTAGATGGAGATGACTGGGTGAATGCAAATGATTTGGCTATTCTAGTTGACCAGTTAAAGACATGTGATGCGGATATGGTGATTCATAACTTTGATAAATGTTATGAAGATGGAAGAATAGAAAAAGTAATTCAAAAGAATCTAGAAAATGAAGAAATGTCTTCATTTGAAAATATATGTGAGAAAACAGGATATATCACATATCATATGGTGATATTTAAAACAAATATATTGAATGACAATAATATCCAATTGGATGAACATTGTTTCTATGTGGATTCAGAGTATGTTTTATTCCCAATTCCATATATACAAACAGTACAATATTTTGATTTGTCTATTTATTGTTATAGGCTGGGATTAGAGGGACAATCTGTCAGCAATAAAAGTCGTATGAAGCATGTAGGTAATAGTGAAACTGTTGCCAATAAACTCATACAGTTTTATGAAAACTTGCCGAAAGATTTACCAACAATCAAAAGACAGTATATTTTAGATGGATGTGCAAGACATTGTACATGGCATTTTATGACTTTGTTGTTGTTTAAAGATGGAAAAGAGAATCTTAAAAAATTTGATGATAATTTATATCAATCTAGTATAGATATTTATAAAGAAATGGAAAATGAAGAACACGGTAAAACAAAAGTTTTAGCAATCAAACAATTAAGAAAATCTAATTATATGTTATTCAAGATTTTCCATAGTACTTTTAATAGAATGCATTAAGGTGTGTATGGAGGTCTGAGGCAGGGCCTTTATGAAGAGACAATTAAAGACTCAGGGGGGGAATAATTATGAAAATTAATTAAGAGTTTCATTCGTTTCAACCCTTTGTGTAACTGCAATTTATACATAAATGGTAGTTACTAAAGTACAACAGATTCAATTAAAAAATAGGTAAATCAAAATTTAAAAAAGAAATAAGATCTGCCCAAAAGCAACAATCATTTTAAGTGGTTGGTTGTAAAAAGGAGTTTTGGTTATTTGTGATTTGAATCAATAAGGATTTCTGGTAATTGATATAAAGGAGAGAATATGAAAAACAAAGTAGTGAGAACCATCAATGCATTATTAGCTTCATTCATGCTATTTTCTAGTTTTCAGATGAGTACTGTAAATGCTGAAGGTAAAGAAATTGTTATTCAGCAAGATGAAGTAACGCTGAAAATGGGAGAAACAGAAAAACTTCAAGTAGAAACAACACCTACGGGAAGAGAAGTTATTTATTCAAGTGAAGATGAGAATGTTGTTACTGTAGATAATGAAGGTAATCTTCAAACAGTTAATGCAGGTAAAACAACGGTTAAAGCAACACTAGCTGATGTTGATGTTGCAGCACTTGAAAAAGCATTGGAAAATGCAGAAGCTTCAGAAGCAGAAAGTAAATCAGCAGTAGATGCTGCAGAAGCAGATGTTGATGCGAAAAAGAAAGCTGTCGCAGATATACAAAATAGCATCGAAGAGTTAAAACCACAAATTGCATATGCTGAAGAAACACTTGCGGATGCAAAAGATAGACAAACCACAATAAAGGCTAACGAACAAGAATTACAAAATGCTTATGATGCAATTGTAGAAGAAGAAACAGTTGCAAAAGAGAATTTGGCTAATGCAAAGGCTGCTTATGATGCAGATCTATTAAATGCAGATAGTAATATCGCAAACGCACAAGGTGAAGTAGATGCAGCAAAAACAGAATTAACAAATGTACAAAATAAAGTAAATAGTGGTTCTTATGGTTTCTTTGAATGGCACGAAGCAAATAGCATGGCTATAAGCTATTTGGATGAACGATTAAGCATTCAAGAAACAGATGCTTCTATTACGGAAGAAATGAAAACAAAATTAGGACAAGATGGAGACGCTACATCATTAGAAAAT
>CACXEN010000218.1 GCA_902766675.1 uncultured Erysipelotrichaceae bacterium | reverse complement strand
TATCATACCCATCATCGTTCCGAAAACGCCCATTACTGCTCTGAGCTTTGAGCGCGAAACGTCACGCAGATTATAACGGGTATTGAAATGAATTTTTGAAATCCATTATATTTTGGTATTATTCAATAACCCCCGATTTTACAGCGTTTTCTTAATTGTAACTTTCAATATTGTGGATATTTTAATCTAGGTTTTTATAACGTTAATGGACAAATAATGGACAGTCCTTTGGCATCTCTACAATATAATTTGCAAGGAGAAATGCTAAATGAATATCATTGAAGAAATGTATAATGGTGATTTATTTCCTATCGGTACTTACGATCATTGTAGTCAAGAATACAAAAACGCTATGGACAAACTTGTGGCTGCAGAAACGGAATTGCTTAAAGACTACTCACAAGTCAAAGAGTTATTTCAAAAATATCAAAACGCTCAGATTGAACTTATTAGCATTAACAACCGTCAGGAGTTTCTAAATGGCTTCAGGATAGGCGCACAGATTGCACTGGAAATGATTAAGCCGATTGATTGATATATTGTGGAGAGCCGATCTTCTGGTGAGGTCGGCTCTATTATAATGTCAATTACCAATACAGGTTTATTATTTTTACTGATCTTGATCGAGTAATAATCACACTGGCAACACTTTATTTGTGCTGGCATCAACAAGCATTGGCAACATAAAATGTTTAGTATGCTTATTATTGGTATCTATTTCTGAATACCTATATCTTCTTGTATAGAATAGTATTGTGCTATTCTGATAAAACTCGATAATCACTTCAGAAGGATCAGGTATAAAATGAATAGTACAATCTCCGGTTTCTGACGGTCTGTTAAAGGCAATTATTCCTCCGGGAGGTATTATTTGCGATCCTGCGCCGTATGCTTCTAAACGCTCTTGAAAAATGAATTGTTGCTCATTAGCATCATAGTAATCACATATTAAAAAACCTCCGACTGAATCATCCTTACATTCTTCAACTGCACGTTGAAAAAGAGAAAGAGAGGTGTTTGTTGGATTACCATATTTAAATCTTATTTCTTGTAGTTTCCTAAAAGCTTTTGGGGAGCCTATCCATGCAGAGGGTACATCTTTTAAAAGTTGTCTTTCCTTGATGCATACTATATGGCTTTCATTATCATCATCAACATAACAGATAATAAATTCTATATCATCTTTATTAGCCGAGTTATGTATTTCAAATGCTTTATCAATAGCATCTTCTTCGTCAAACTTTCTCTCGTTTTCCATCCAGTTTAGTAGGTCATGTGCATAAGCAGTATTATTACCTGCGAATGATAAAGCCATGTTAGAACCGATATTAATGCATTTTATAAATCCATACCTTTCTATAAGCTTAAATGCTTGTTCGCTCCAATTAGCTTTGTATGCACCTATAAGTTTGGTTTTTGTATCACTATATATCTTGATTGGAAACGAAATATCTTGTCCAAATTCCTTTTGCGTTTTTTCGGCATAAACAAAGCTCATAAAACCCAGATTATCCTTTTATTAGCAACGATCATATATTAACTATCGACATATTTTGAAGTAATGAAATAAATTCAGTAACATATGAATCGTTGAGAAGTTTACTAGGCAAATGGTTTTTATAATCAATATGGTGAATGTCTGATATATAATCATATTTACCCATTTCTTCAGACTTTAAGGTTGTGGTGAATATAATCTGATTTTCAAATTCTTTGAACATATCAATTACAATGGCTTCTTTATTAGTTGATAAGTCCTCAGCTCTAAAAGAATCAATAATTATTGGACAAGCGTGGTTAGTAATCTTTTTTAACGCATAAAGCTTTACAAGGTGATAAATTGTTTCTTCACTACCTGAATACACTTCATCTCGTTTAGTAAATAAGTCAATAAATGCCAAATTGCCATTAGGGTCAATTCTTTTATATGCTGTATTCATTTGAGAAATCAATGTTTCCATAATGGACGCTTGTTTCTCTTTTTGAGATTTTGTGGTATTGCTTGCTGTAGTTAATTGAGAATTCAAAATTGAAATGCTTTCTTCAATTTGTTTGATTTTTTCTTCTGCATCGGTTGCGCTAAATATTTCTTCTTTAAAGGAAACTATTGACTCCAACGTAACTGTTTCATCATCCATTAAATCTTTCAAGTTATCTTGAAATCTACTTATGTCAATTGATAATCTCTCAATTTCCTCATCATATGTGCTTATTTGTTCTTTGATAGAATTAATTATTTCATTTCTCATTTCAACAGATGAAACATCAAAAGTATAGCTAGGATTTCTATTTGAATCACTAAATGATATATTAGTAGAATTACAATCCATGCAACGAAGTTCTCCATGTGTAATTGTTTTATTCAATGAACGTAATTCTTTTAATGTTGTTTCCCATTTTGATTTCCTTGTTGTTGC
>CACXEN010000217.1 GCA_902766675.1 uncultured Erysipelotrichaceae bacterium | reverse complement strand
TCCTCAAGTGCTTCATATTTCTTTATTCTCTCACAAAAACACCCTGTTTTTTCTTATCAACAGAGTGTTTTATCCGTTATTCTTTTCTTATTGCCTTTTCCTTGAAAACTGAATCGTTTTTTACTATTTACGCACAATTTTTTTTAAACTCCACTAACTATTAGTTCTATTTATGTTTATTTAACTATGCTAATTAGTGATTACTTTTTGCGTATCTACATCAAAGACATGAATCTTGTCTAATTCAAAGCCAATGCGAATGGTATCACCAATTCTTGCTTTTGTAGAAGAAGGCACTCTTGCCGTAACAGATGTTCCAGCAATATCTACATAGAGATAGACTTCAGCTCCTAATAATTCATAGACATTAACTCTTGTCTCAAAGACAGCTTCTGAATCATTTAAGAATGCTTCGTCATCATGGAAGTATTCTGGACGAATTCCCATAGTCACTGTTTTGCCAGCATACCCTCCATCAATTAGCTTCTTGCTTTTTTCTTCATTCAGCGGAATGTCTTTGTTATCTAATACCAAGAATGCCTTATCCCCTTCCACTTTAACTTCAACATTTAGGAAATTCATTTGTGGGCTTCCCATAAATCCAGCGACAAATAAATTCGCCGGTTTATCATAAAGGTTTTGCGGAGTATCAACTTGTTGGATCACCCCATCCTTCATAACCACAATTCTTGTTCCTAATGTCATTGCTTCCGTTTGATCATGAGTTACATAAATAACGGTTGTACCTAGTTTTTGGTGTAATTCTGCAATCTCTGCACGCATTTGCACACGTAGTTTTGCGTCCAAGTTCGATAGAGGTTCATCCATAAGGAAAACTTTTGGATTACGCACAATTGCACGTCCCATCGCAACTCTTTGTCTTTGCCCACCAGAAAGAGCACGTGGTTTACGATCAAGTAATTCTTCTAAGCCCAAGATTCGAGCTGCATCCATAACTTTTTGTTTTACTTCTTCTTTAGGAAGTTTTCTCAGTTTTAAACCAAATGCCATGTTGTCATAAACGGTCATGTGTGGATATAGAGCATAGCTTTGGAAAACCATGGCTATATCTCTATCCTTTGGTTCTACTGTATTCATGAGTTCATCATCAATATATAGTTCCCCTTCACTAATGTCTTCTAATCCTGCAATCATTCTTAGTGTTGTAGATTTTCCGCATCCTGAAGGTCCTACAAAAATGATGAATTCTTTATCTTCAATTTCCAAATTGAAGTCTTTTACTGCCTCAAATCCATTTGGATATTTCTTTCTAATATTAATTAGTTTTAAACTCGACATAACATTCTCCCTTCCTACTTTTTATTACTTGATCATTTATATTCCCCAAAAACTAAATCGTAATACTAGGTTCTTCTTTTTAATCCAGTATTCCGGGTGTGGTATTGCTCCCCAGCTATTATCTCCACCAACACCCATTTGTGCATGCATTACGCGCACAATTGTCTTATATACTTTAGGAAGCTCATAGGCATATTTTGCTTCTTCTAGTTGATGTGGCGTATAGGGTAATGCACTAAATTCTAACAACTTATCTTGCATTGCAAAGCGTAAACCTTGCCCACTGGAATTAGTCACTTCCGCATATCGCACATCGCACTTATTTCCACTTTCTTGTGGCACAAGATAGTCCGCCAATTGGTCTTTTACTTTCCCCGAATAAACCGAAAGCTTTCCAGCTGCTTTACGATCATCATAGGTTTCTTCTGGCCCTAATCCATACCAACATAGATTTTCAAATTCCTTTGGCAAAGTAAATAACATACTAAACTCAGGAACTGGTGGTAAATCTTTTGCATCATTTAAACGTGCTTCTACATTTACCCTTCCACAACCAAATACTTCATATTGCACAACACAAGTCGTATTTGGGTTTGTTGGAATTTGGTAAGTGAAAGAAATCGTTATACTTTCTTTTCCTTCTTTTATGGTTGGTAGAATTGGCGCTAGATTGTCTTCCTTATTATTGAGATATAGACTGGCAATTTTCCATTGTCCTAAATACGCTGGTAAGTTTGCGCCTTCATCATTATTCGTAGGTGCTCGCCAGAAATTTGGTTTCACCATTCCAGCTAGACATTGTTTTCCATTCATCGAATAAGAGACAAGTCCACCAGTGACTTTATCGAATAGAACTTCGAAATCATCGCCATGAACACCTATCATAAAAGTTGAATTGACTAACTTAGGAGATTTATTCTTCCCTTTCTTTGCTGTCTTTTTTTCATTTACCCTAAAGACATTTTGTCCATAAGCAACTTCATGATGCGCTTTTGCATATCTTGTTGCTTTTTTTTCTTGGAAAGAAATAGTAAGTACATATTCTCCCGGTTCTTTTGCTTTTTGCATGAATTCTTTACATTCAACCAGTTTCTTTTTCCCTGGAGCTATTACCAAATCTAGTTTATCTTTACTGATTCGTTTACCCTCTTTTTCAATATAGACAAAGACATCAAAGTCATCACTATTGCGGAATAAATTCTTATTCCAAATCGAAGCTTTTGTGCCTTTGAACTCTATTTTGAAGCTTTGGTAAGCATATTTAATATCTTGCATTTTTGGTGTTATTTTGCGATCTGCAAATAATAATCCATTTCCAGAGAACGCTCCATCATTTGGATAATCGTTAAATGCACCACCATAGCCTAAATACTTCTCTCCATAACAATTCTTTGTGGATAAAGCTTGATCTATGAAGTCCCAAATGAAGCCACCTTGATATGCTTTTACTTCTTCACTTAGTTCAATATATTTCATGATTGCCCCACAAGAATTACCCATGGCATGAGAATATTCACACATGATAAATGGTTTCGAAGAATCCTTTTCTAAAAACGCGCGCACCTCGCTTACTGGTGTATACATTTGGCTTTCAACATCACTTGTATCTGGATAAGAACGATCCCAACGAATTCCTTCATAGTGTACAAGTCTTGTATCATCTAATCTACGGAAAAGATTTGCCATTTCATGAATAACACTTCCTCCATACGATTCATTCCCACAAGACCACAAGAAAATGGAACAACGATTCTTATCTCTTTGATAAATTGCTTCAACGCGAGCCAAAAGAAGTTTTAGCCACTGTTGGTTATCTTTTGGTAAGATATCTTTTTCTTTGACTTTTTCTAATCCATCCCACGTTCCATGTGTTTCAAGATTCGTTTCATCAATGACATAGATTCCATATTCATCACATAAGGAATAAAACCTTGGATTATTTGGATAATGGCTTGTTCGAACAGCATTTATATTATTTTGTTTCATCACTTCTAGATCGTAGCGCATGGTTTCTTCGTTGACTACACGCCCCGTTTCGCAACAAAATTCATGTCGGTTTACACCATTAAACACAATTCGTTTTCCATTAATGCACATTAGCCCATCTTTTAATTCAAAGCGGCGTACACCTACTTTTTCACGAATGACTTCTTTTAGTTGACATTCGTTATTATAGACTTCAAAGACAATGTCATATAAATGAGGAATTTCAGCACTCCATAGTTTTGGCTCTTTAATCACCCAAGTACACTTCCAATAATTTCTTTTAATATGAAGTAACTTACTATCTAGAGTTCTTTTTCCATCCCATAGAGTTGCTCTTACTTTTCCTCTACCTTGTACTTTTAATTTCACACTGACTTCTGCTTCCTTTAAGTCCTCACTTGGTATTCCTTTTAAACAAATATCTTCAATATGTGTCTCTGGTACTGTATACAGATATACATCACGGAATATTCCCGAAAAACGGAAGAAGTCTTGGTCTTCGCACCAACTTCCACTACTGAATTTGAAAACTTGTAAAGCTATCTTATTTTTCCCTTTTACAAGATATTTTGTAATTTCAAATTCTGCTGTTGTAAAGGAATCTTCATGGTAACCTACATATTTACCATTGACCCAAACTATTACAGCACTCTCTACCCCTTCCATCACAAAATATGTTTTTTTTGTAATATCATTAATTGTGATGGTTTTTACATAACTACCAATAGGATTGAAATCTTGAGGAATTTCCCCAGGTTTAATTTCTTCATGGCCTTCCCACGGATATTGTTTATTTGCATATTGGGGAACATCGTATCCTTCTAATTGAATATGTGAAGGCACAGATATATCTTGCCAGTTTTTGCATGTATAACGTAAAGATTCAAACCCTTTGATTACTTCTTTTAAGTTTCTTGCATAATGAAATTTCCATATTCCATTTAAGGAAGTATAGAAACTACTTTTCTTTACATTTTCTTCTTTTGCGTCTTTATAGTGAATGTGAAATGAATGTGGTTTTGTGCATCCATCTAACACAAAAGAAGGATCTGCTATTATCTTATAATTAAACTGACTCATATTCGGGCCTCTTCTTATTTAACAGCTCCAGTAATTCCTTCCGCAAAACTCTTCTGCAAGAGGAAGAAAATAATTGCTGTAGGAATAGTACAAAGCAATACCGCTACCATTAACATTCCATAGTCTGTGACATAACCTTCTTTTAAGTTAGCTACTAACATTGGCATCGTGATACTATCATCGGTTGTCATAATTACCTTTGGCCACAAATAATTATTCCAAGCATTCATAAATGTTATTGTCATCGCCGCTGCATAGGTGGATTTCATACTAGGAATAAACATCCTGAAGAAGATTTGTATTTCGCTCAACCCTTCAAGACGCGCAGCCTCAATAATATCCCTTGGAAATGATCTTGCACTTTGCCTAAATAGCATGATAAGTAGTGGTGTCGCAAGCGTTGGCAACATAAATCCAATTGCTGTATTCAATAAACCTGCACTCGAGAACATACGGAATAATGGAATCATAATAGCCACAAAAGGTACCATCATTGCCGAAAGTAATACTGTCATCAATCGGTCTTTATGTTTGTCATGATAGACTTCAAATCCATATCCTGCTAATGAACAAATGATTAAAGATACAATTGTTTGAATAGAGGCATAACGGAAGGAATTCCATAATGCTCCTTTTAGATTATTCGATGCAAGTAGATTCTTAATATTTTCCATCAAATACGTACCCGGGATAAGCTTTCCACGGATAACATCAAAACTTGTATTTGTGGAAGCTGCCATCATCCAATACAGTGGGAATACACTGATAATCGAGATGATAATTAGCATCGCATATATGAAGAATTTCTTTACCTTAATCACGCTTATCACCTACTTTCATTTGAATGATTGCTAGTACCATAACAAGAACCAAAATCACAAAGGACATCGCTGCGGAGTATCCAAAGTTAGGTACAAACCTAAAGGATGTGTCATAGATGTAGTGAGACATGGTCATCGACATACTTCCTGGTCCACCACTAGTCAAGTTAACAGATTCATCAAATAGCTGTAATGTACCGTTGGTAGACATGATTAAAGTTAAGAGTATTGTTGGTTTTAATAATGGTACAGTGATCTTCCAGAATGAATCCCATGCACTTGCTCCATCAATTTTCGCTGCTTCATAAACGGAATAATCAATGTTTTGTAAAGCCGCTAAATAGAAAACCATATTATATCCAGTCCATCTCCAAATCAGCGCAATGATTATCACAAATCTAGCAGACATGGGATGCCCTAAAAAATCATAAGCTGTTTGTAGGATTCCTGTTTTTAATAGCACCGTATTAATCAATCCATCTGTACTAAACAAAGAACGGAAAATTGTTGAATAGGATACTAATGAAGTGGCGCAAGGCAAAAAGATTGCTGTACGGAATAATCCTTTGAAGCGTAAATCTTTTCGATTCAATACGCTTGCTAGGATTAGTGCCAAAACAAGCATAATAGGAACTTGAATCACGAGATAAAAGAAGCAGTTAAACATGGACTGCATAAACACTTTATCGCTAAACATTCTTGTATAGTTATACAAGCCTGCATATTCTAAAGATGCTCCTTTGCCGCTTTGGAAAGAAAGAAGTAATGCGTTAAACATAGGATAGAAATTCATTACCGTAATTAAAATAACAGCTGGTAATAGGAACATCCACCCAGCTCTATTCTGTTTAACGCTTAATGGTATTTTATTCTTAAACATCCTTTCTCCTTCTACATTACTTAGAATAATAGGGCTAATGAACTAGTCATTAGCCCTATGACAGTTTAAATAATTATTGACCCATTTGGAATAATACTTGTTCTTGTGCTGCTTTTAACTCTTCTGCTAAGTCAGCTCCAGCAATATATTTAGCTGCAGCATCTGCTATAGCTGAACGACCTTCATAGTAATAAACACCTGTGTTATTACTTGGAACTTTACCAGAGAAGTCAATTACTTTTTGATAAATTGAATCGCCACCGAAGAATTCTTGTGGTTCACCATATACACTGCTTTCGCCTGCTGGTTTGTAGCAAGATAATGCGCCTGCAGAAGGAAGAATTGTTTCATAGAATTCAACGCTTGATCCAAATGTTGACTTCATAAAGTCATAGGCTAAGTCTTTGTTTTTGCAGTTAGCTGTTAATAGCCAGCTTGATCCACCGTTATTAGAATAGTTTGTTGCTGTGTCTAAACCAACTAGCTTAGGCATATTTGTGATGCTCCAATGACCAGCTTGTTCAGGATCACCACTTGTGATACTACCGATAATCCAGCAACCATTTACTGTTCCAGCAACTCTTCCTGCTTGGAATGATTCAATATATTGGTCCCAGTTACTAACTTCAACTAATACACCAGAATCTTTTAATGCTTTATATGTTTCTAGAGATTTAGCAACGATTTCATTATCAGCAATGCTTGGGTTACCTTCTGCATCGAATAGAGAACCACCAGCGGATTGAACCATCATCATAACAACGTCAACTTCATTAGAGATACAAGATAGTAATGGATGTCCTGTTTTTTCTAAAACAACCTTACCTTTTTCTAGGTATTCATCCCAAGTAATATCTGTGAAGTCATCTAATGTGAATCCAGCTTCTTCTAATACATCAGAACGATAAGCTGCGATAACTGCGCCATTGTCGAATGGTACACCATAATGTTTTCCATCCACTACAGAGTAAGCAACTTTACCAGCCGCAAAATCATCGAAGTTAATACCAGAGCCTTCAACATCTGTGAATACATCTGGGAAAGAAATGACATTCTTTTGGAATGCGTTGTCTTGCATTAAGACAATGTCTGGTAATGTGCTAATGTCACCAGAAGCTCCAGCTGTACTTAGTTTTGTTTGAACATCATCCCATGGTGTTTCCACAACAATAAGTTCAAAATCTGGATGATCTTTTTGATAAAGCTTAGCTGCTTCATTCATAGAATAAATGTTGAACGCTGGGTCCCAGCACCATACGGTTAGAGTTTCACCGTTTGTTTCATCTCCACCTTCTGCTGGTTTTTCACCACCGTTACTGCATGCTACTAGTGATAAACTTAACACTAGTGCTAGAAGTGTAACTAGAAAATTCTTTTTCATACTTTGCCCTCCTGTATATTTAGAATTTTAAAGTTTAAGCGTAATGCTTTTCTGTAAATTCAAAATAGCATGAAACCGCTTTCGGGTTTGTTCATTTTCAAACGCTAAATGTTCATTTTCGAACATAAAAAAAGAACTCCATTTTGAGTTCTTCCCTTACCACCCTTCTTCAAAGTGTACAAAACTTCGCAATAGCATCTGTTCATAATTCTCAGGTTGCTCACGCCATTCGCCAGGATTCATTTTCAATATCTCTCTAAAATTTCGATTGAATGTAGTAAGACTGTTAAAGCCACAATTATAAGCAATTGTGGAAACTTTTTCGTCTGTCGTACGCATTTCTTCACATGCTTTATGAATACGAATCATCGTAATGTATTCTAATACACCCATACGCAAATGATCTTGGAAGACCCTTCTTAGATGCACCTCACTCACAAAGCAAGCATCCGCAAGATCGCCAATCTTAATATCTTCTCTATAGTGTTCTTCAATATATTCTAAAGCTTTTAATATAATTCCCGATGACTTCTTTTCCATTGCTGGTAAAGTACTTAGCTGAATTGTTTGTTTATCTTCATTTACACGCGCTATACAAATAAGTAAAGATTTTAGTATTCCTTCTGCTTCTTCTAAATAGAAAGGTTTTTGATCGCGATAAATTTCCATGATTTCCAAAATTTTTCTCGCAATTTCTGGATATTCTTTCTCTTTAAAATAGAATACACCGCGATTAATGTTATCGATTATGCGTTGAGCATCTCTACTATTTGGTATAGAATCTGCAATTAGGTTCTCCACATCCACAAATAAGAACTCCCAATGACTTTTTGTGCCTGGTTTACTATTGGTTGTATGAGGAAAATTCTTGGGAATGACGGTAATACATCCTTTACTATATGGACGTATTTCTTCCCCAAATTCCATTTCTCCTTTTCCAAAACGACATACACCTATTTCTAAATAATTATGAAAATGTAAAACATCTACATCGATGCCATACTCTCTTATCCATGAATCGCCTAACAACGCAAAAGAGTATACTCCCTCTTCCATGTTATAAAAGCGAAATTCTATTTTATCTTTCTTTCCCACCGTAAGCCTCAATAATTGCTTTTATTCTCTTCCAGTTTAACAAATATTCATATGAAAATCTAACCCCCACGATTGCACCTCACATTTCAAATTTAATGCAATAGAGTAGTGCAATTACCCTGCAAAAGGAAAATACGATAGATTATGAGTAGTCGAACATGTCCTCAGAAGGAAAAGGAGGATGAAAATTATGAAAAAACATATGGACAT
>CACXEN010000216.1 GCA_902766675.1 uncultured Erysipelotrichaceae bacterium | reverse complement strand
GGCTATATTGGCTCATTCTTAGTACTTGTATCATTTCTAATGGTATCGGTAGTAAAGTTAAGAATTGTTAATACAATTGGTGGTTTTATCTTTATGATATATGCCTTAATCATTCATTCTTATCCAACCGCAATTATGAATTTCTGTTTGGTATTAATTAATTTACATTTCCTATGGAAGATGAATAAAATTGGAAAAGAATATGATTTAGTAAAAGTGGATAAATCAGATGCTTATTTACAATATCAACTAAATAAACACAAAGATGATATTCAAGCATGTTTCCCTGGCACAGATTTTGATTTTCCAAATATGAATGTTGGCTACTTAATTTGTAATCAAGGTGCAGCAGTAGGTATCACTTTGGGAAATGAAAATAATGGCACATTAGATTTATTACTTGATTACACAACACCAGAATTCAGAGATTTTTCAATCGGTAAATTCTTATTCTCAAAGCTAGCAGATGAAAACATTAAAAAAGTAGTCTATAAAGGGTCTATAGATAAACATATCGACTACTTAAATAAAATGGGCTTTGTGAAAAGTGATGAAGGTTATGTGAAAGAATTATAAGGATTGCAAAATCCTTTTTTTCATTCTCTTCATCAATTCTTTATTCAAATGAATAAATGCTTTTGTCTTTTCTTTTAAAGAGATATCCTTCATATATTCTGGATCTTCTTTTTGATTTTCAACCACATAATATGCATATTGATATCCCTGTTTTAACAATGCATTTTCTAAATCTTCAATAGAATTTTTATAGGCAGGAAGTCTAACTAACGGAATTCCAATGATTTCAAATATGTCCGCAATAAATGTCATGCAATTATGTGCTTTTGGAATATAAAAACCATGTGTAATCGGCATTGATAACATTCCATAGAGATTGAATACATATTCATCCTCTTCTATTTGTTTGATATATGATTCAATATCTTTTTTGATTTGTTCGCTTACTGGAATTGTATATATTTTTAAAGTTACTGGTTCCCCTTTTCGATATGCATAATATTCAAGTTTCTCATGTGTAAAACCAGATTCAAAAGGATTATTATGATGTGCACGAGAAAAACTAACGAAGTCATTTTCTCCATTTTCATATGCGATATGCGTATATGGATAAGGTGAAAATTTTTGTACAACTTTTCCTAATACTGTATTGGATTTTTCTAATAATATACGTACATATGTATCAGTCATCTTCTTTATACCTTTTTCCTGTTATTAAACTTTTGATAAATGTTTGAATGAAATAATTATAATCTAAAAAGTCATATACCCCTTCTCTTTTTGCCTTAAGAAAGAGTTTTATCAATAATTTGTAATAATAGAAATAATATTTTCTAACTGATAGTTTTGTTGGTTTTACCACAAGATATAAATAATCCCAATGGGATGGATTATCCGTGATTAATTGATCCTCATATTCTTTAAATGAACTTAAACCCATTTCTGGAGTAAATATAGAAACTGCAACATGTCTTAGACGATGTTTTTTACACCAGTCATATATCATATCAAAATCTTGTTTTTCAAAGTCTAAGCCTAATACAAACATGCCCATCATATGAATACCTAATGCATTGCATATTTCTAGAGCTCTTTGATTATTATTTTGTGTATTCAATTTATGATACTTTTGTAGTTTATCGTCTCTTATATCTTCCAAGCCAACAAGCACATAATATAAGCCAATATCTCTTAAGTCTTCCATCAAATCAATTTCTTTTGCGATGAAATCACTTCTTCCATAACAAATATATTTTTTCTTTATATTTCTTTTCTTAATTTCTTGCACAAAAGTTTGTACACGATTTTTATCTAATAGGAAATCATCATCACAAAGATAAATATTCTCGGTTTGAATCTGTGCAATTTCATCAACTACATCTTTGATATCTCTTGTGGAATATGTGCCCGCATTCATTTTATTTCTATGACAAAACGAACATGAATATGGACAAGAAAATGAAGCTCTTACCCAAGCCGCATGCTTTAATTCTAAATATTGATAATGATTTGGATGTTCATAAAAATAAGTACGATCTGGTAATGGAAGTTTCTTTATATCAAATGCTTTCTTTGGATTTTCTATCCAATTTCCTGATGCATCTTTATAACAAATGCTATCCATCTCTTCGATATTTTTTCCTTCTAATACCTCTAATATATGAAAATGATTATAGCCAGTAAATATATAATCTACAGCATCTTTTTCTAATCTCTTATAGTTTAATTGTGCATGTAAACCACCAATCATCGTGATACATGATGGTCTTACATGTTTCGTATATGCACAATATTCCAACATGAAGTTTTCTTGCATTGTTCTACCTGTGAAATATACAGCATCATATGTATCTTTTGAAAATATCGTTTTATAAGATTCGTTTTCTACTTGAAAATCATATATTGTGACAAAATGATTTGCGCTTTGTAAAATGGCGCTGATACATTCTAAATCAATACATTCATTTTCTATAATGCCTAAAAAATCATATCGTGTTCTAGAAGTTTCGGGATGAACTAATAATATTTTCATAGAGTTGTCTTATCTTTCAATTCTTTTCTTAAATTTGTGATTGTTTTATATAATAAATCATTTGCTTCTTCAACAGAGTTTTCTACATAAGAAACTGGTTTAGAAAACTTAATGGTTAATCCTTTTTTGAAAAGTTTATATTCACCATAGATAGCATAAGGAATAACTTTTACATTGGTTTTTTTACTCATATACACGGCACCTGGTTTAAAAGGTAATAATGTATCTT
Organism: uncultured Erysipelotrichaceae bacterium; assembly: GCA_902766675.1. Taxonomy (GTDB): domain Bacteria; phylum Bacillota_I; class Bacilli_A; order Erysipelotrichales; family Erysipelotrichaceae; genus Bulleidia. The sequence continues at coordinate 15,715 of CACXEN010000216.1, read as the reverse complement.
CTAAATTACGTGCTGCTTCTGGAGAAACGTTTACTAAGTATCCCTCATTTAATGCATCGATTGCACTTTGTAAAGCCTCTGGATTCTTTTTTGCATCTAAATCTACTGAGATGCAATTTGCTTTTCTAAAGAACCAACCAAATGCGCCATCAAATAATTCTGATTTTGCAAGTGTACGAACAATTCTTTTTGTGCACACATCAACAAGAATTGGATCAAGCGCATGTATATGATTGCCAGCTAAAACATATGCCCCTTCTGTTGGTATATATTCTTTCCCTATAATTGTTGGTCTATATAATAATTTAAAAATTGCCGTAAAAATAGGTCTTACGGCAATATAGAATGTATTTTTTCTTGATTTATTTGGCATGCATCCATTATAGCATGTACATTACTTAGCTAAAATATTATCCGCAACGATAAGCCCATTCGCTGCAGCTTGTGATAAAGAACGTGTAAAGCCTGCTCCATCCCCTAATGCATAAATGCCATTTGTGCCAATAATTTCAAAATTATCACATGCTGGTCTTGCACTATAATACTTACATTCAATTCCATATAACAATGTGTCTTGATTTGCAGTACCTGGTGCTATTTTATTCAGTGCATGTAATGTTTCCACAATATTATCTAATTGTCTTTTTGGCATACAAAGAGATAAATCACCTGGAACAGCATTTAGTGTAGGCTTTACTGATCCTTGTTTCATACGTGACTCTGTAGAGCGTCTACCTAATTCTAAATCTCCTAAGCGTTGAACTAATACATAACCACCAGAGATTTTATTAGCTAATGAAGCAATATCGCGCGCATATTCTACTGGTTCATTAAATGGTTCTGTAAAATGTGTGCTACATAATAATGCAAAATTAGAATTCTCACTTTGCTTAGCTGCATCTTTATATGCATGCCCATTTACAGTTAATACACCATCGCTATTTTCTGTAACGACATGCCCTCTTTCATTAAAACAAAACATTCTTGTTGTATCACCATAATGGCCTGCTTTGTAGTATATCTTTGGCTCATAAATTCTCTTAGAGAAATGATGCCAAACTTGGTATGGCAATTCAACACGTACACCAATATCAACTTGGTTATTCGATAATTTGATGCCATTCTTATGGCACCATTCTGTAAACATACGATTACCAATTCTTCCTACCGCAAAGACGATGTTTTCTCCTTCACATACTACTTCTTGGTTATCTTTGGTATATGTTACTTGATTTGTATCTTTATCTACATCAACCACGTTAGCCAATGTTTTAATTTCTATTTTATCTTTGATACCATCAATCATATGTTGCATAGTACTTAGATTGGCATCTGTACCTAAGTGCTTCACTTCCCCTTGTTGCATATGTAAATCATAATGCAAACATAATGTCTTTAATTCATCATTTGGCATGAAGCGATCATTGTCAGCACCATATCTTTGTAATATGGAATCTGCTTGTTCAATGTAATCTAAAACTACTTTAGAATCCATGAAATCCGCAAGCCATCCCCCATATTCTGTCGTGATATTATACTTCCCATCAGAAAAAGCACCAGCACCTGCTAGACCTTCCATGATTGCACAAGGTTTACACATAATACATTTTTCAACCTTCTTTGCGACAATCGGACACTCTCTATTTTCAAGTGCTTTTCCTCTTTCCAAAATAACAATTTTTTTATTTGGGTCTTTTTCAATTAATTGATGTGCGCACATTAGGCCACCAATTCCCCCACCAATAATTACAACATCATACTTTTCCATATTAACCTCTATTCACTGTGTAAAGCTTCAACTGGATCCATTTTAGCTGCTTTTCTTGCAGGTATGATTCCACCAATCAACGTTAAGATAACACTCAATGCGATTAATATTATCGCAGCTGGAGTTTGCAAGAATGCATTAACATTATAATTCCCTGTTAAGTGATGCACAATCGCATTAATAGGAATTAACAATAGATATGTAATACCAATTCCAAATAATCCAGCACATAATCCAATAATGAATGTTTCCGCATTAAATACTTCTGAAATATTCTTCTTCGATGCACCAATTGCACGTAGAATACCAATTTCCTTCTTTCTTTCTAAAACACTAATATATGTAATGACACCAATCATAATACTCGAAACAATTAATGATATCGCTACGAATGCGACTAAGATATAACTGATTGTATCAATGATTGTAGTCACAGATGACATCAGTACACCTACTGTATCTGTATAGTTAATAATTCTATCTTCGTGCCCACCATCTCGCATTCTATCATTATAGTCATCTAAAATACAAATGACTTCTTCTTTGGCATTGAAATTTAGTGGATAGATAGAAATCATTGATGGTTTATCTAGATTTGTATATCCTAGTTTCTTTAGATTGTTGTCATATGTTGCGACTTCTTTTGACATCATTGATATCATCAATTCTTGTAAATCTTTTTCTGACATATCTACTTGAATTGCTTTCGAAAAAGCTTCTGGATTCACAGTAAATGCCTGTTCTAATTGGGCTCCAATATTTCCCATTTGTTGCGTCATGCTATTTGTAATTTGTCCTGTTACATTATTCATGATGCTACGAATTTGTTGTTCAATTGATGCAGTATATGTACCTGCAATTGACTGCATTTGCGTAGATAATTGTTGTTCTAACGTTTCTGTATTGATTACTATCTCAACACCTTTTTCAATTGTTTTACTTGTAGAATCTAAAGCTAGATATTTTGAGAAAGCATTTGTAATTGTATTTATATCACCAGATAAATTTGTCATTACATATTGTTGGAAACCAGTTGATAATTCTTGAATCATTGTATCAATGACACCTTCATCCATTTCGCCAATCACAACCTTACCTGCTAGTTCATTTAGTTTTGCACTAACAATTGCTTGTGCTTCTTGGCTTGCTAAATATGTTTGGAAACTATTGAAGATTTCTTCTTGGGTATCAAATGTTTGTCCTTGTATATATACTTGATATCCAGCCATGATTTCTTGTACAAGTCCCATCAAATCTTCTTGTGATATATCAAATTGAATACTATTTTGCATGATATTTGTTAGATGATTCGTTATGATTTCTCTTGCTTCTGTGCTGCGTAAATAATCTTGTAAAGAATTTTGGATATTACCTAATTCTGTACTATAGTTTTTATTCAAATATGTTAAATATCCAAGAAGAACCTCTTGGGTTAAATTTTGCATTTCTTCTTCATCTACTTCAATGTTGCTCATCAAATTACTGATGTCCATATCTGGTAAATCAGGTGTTTGTAATTGCATTGAATTTGGATCAATATTGATATTCATCGCTGTAGGATCCATACTGATTTGATTTGGATCAAACTTGAAAGCTTCTTTTAAAGCATCTTCATCAACTGTAAATAAAGAATCCATAGAAAATGCATTATCCCCTTCTTCACCAAATGGATTTCCAGTGATAACATCTTTTTCTTTATCCGCAAGTTGCGCACGAACTACATTTTGTGCTTCTGCATAGCGAATCATATCCTCTTGCAATTCTGATGGATAATTAATTCCCATCATCAGCATTGAAACATTGGCATCTTCTTTTGGTTTTACAACACCTACGATTGTTAAATCTTCTGCTTCATTAAGCTTTCTTTGCATGAAGTCTTTATTATCTGATTTATCGACATATACTTTATATTTCTCATCATATTCATAATAGTCTGCACTATGCATCAATTTGAAGGAAACACCTAAAAAGTCTTCATAAGCATATGTCTCTGGGTCTTCTTGTTCGATACTAATCGTTTCATCTTTCGCAAATTGTTCAACAATATGATCGATTTCTTTTGGGTCTTTAAAGCCCATTGCATATAACACCATATCTGGTATACTTCCACGATCTGTTAGCACTAAAACCATCTCATGATTATTTGTTGGCCAATGTCCTGCTTTTACATCATATTGATTCTCATATAACGCCTTTGTTTTTGGAAGTGCATAGAATACATCTGTACTCATCATCATTGACATAAGACTATTATTCGTAGAAGAAGCGCCTAAACCAATGGATGAAAATGTTGTATCTGGATTTACCTTACGATATGCATCATCTTCCACATAATATATTTGTGGCACAATATCATAGCTATATTCAATTGTCTTTGTATAATCCTCAATATTGGAATCATCACTTTCAAAATATTGTTTTAATGCTCTTAAATCATTTGCGTTTACACTAGAAAATGCATAACGCGCCATTTGTGCTTCTCTAACTCCATCAATTTCTTCTTCACCATCACTTTCGCTACGATCAACCATTAAAGATGTAAAATTAAAGCCTGTAGACTGTATCGTTAATGGATATTCAGATAATGTATCCTCTTCAATGGATCGTATATAGTCATTGACTCCATTCGATAAAGATAGAATCAATGCAATACCGATAATACCAATAGATCCTGCAAGAGACACAAGAATTGTTCGTGCACGTTTCGTCCATAAGTTATTAAAACTTAGATTTAATGCAGTGAAAAAAGACATGAAAGATTTACCCATGCTTTCATATTTCACATCTTTTACATCTGAAACGACATATGGATCTGTATCTGTTTGAATTCTTCCATCTTTTAAAGTAACAATACGCGTTGCATATTTCTCTGCTAACTCTGGATTATGTGTAACCATAACAACAAGTCGATCTTTCGCTACTTCTTTTAAAAGATCCATTACTTGAATGCTTGTATCTGAATCCAATGCACCAGTTGGCTCATCCGCCAATAAAATATCTGGATTATTGATTAATGCTCTAGCAATTGCGACTCTTTGCATTTGACCACCAGACATCTGGCTTGGTCTTTTATGCATTTGTTCTTTTAAACCAACCATGTCGAGTGCTTCAATTGCTCTTGCTTTTCTTTCACTTGCAGATATTCCTGAAATAGTTAGTGCAAGTTCTACATTTTTCAAGATAGATTGATGTGGTATTAAATTATAACTTTGGAATACAAAACCAATCGTATGATTACGATATGCATCCCAATCTTTCTCTTTATATTTCTTAGTTGAAATCCCATTGATAATAATATCGCCACTATCATAGCGATCTAAACCACCTACAATATTCAAAAAAGTGGTTTTACCAGATCCACTTGGTCCTAGTATTGCAATGAATTCATTATCTCTTAGGTCCAACGAAACATGATCTAACGCTTTTTGCTCTAGATCCCCTGTAATATAAGTTTTCGAAATGTCCCGAATCTGCAGCATAATAAACAAGAATATTTTACTACTTCTATACTCTTTTTAAATAAAAAAAGCACTAAATTTTAGTGCTTTTTGTGAAATCATTTTTATTTTTTCTAAAATATAGGATTAGACCAAATAGGAATGCGAAGATTCCAACAAATTGTGATGTAGATAATACCCCTACAAAGCCTCTTGCTCTATCTCCTCTGATAAATTCCATAAAGAATCTACCAGCACTATATAAGATTAAATATACTGCAACATTTTTATCAATCTTTTTCAATTTTTCTAAGCGATAATAAAGAATCACAAAGATGATATAGTCACCTATTGCCATCAAGATTTGGGTAGGAATTACTTTATGACCAGTTGGACATAATGATTCTTTTGGGAATAAAACACCATACCAAGCATCTGTTTCAATTCCATAACAACAACCCGCAAAATAACAGCCTATTCTACCGATAGCTTGGGCTAATGGTAAAGTCACAATAATGATGTTTAATACTTTTACATAATCCCAGCCATGTTTCTTACAATACCAATATGCACCAAGTAATCCACCAATGATTGCGCCATATACAACCCAACCACCACCACCTAAAACGGATAATGGATTCTGAAAGAATTGAGGTAAGACGGTTAATACATATAATAATTTCGCACATAAAAAGCCAGATATAATTGTCACAAAGGCAAAGTTATCTATTTTTTTATATTCTAGTCCATGCTTTTTACTAAGCCTTTCCGCAAGAGCTATTGCGCTTAATATACCAACTGCCATCATGACGCCATAGCCATGTACAGTAAACGGACCTATTTGAAACCAATCGTTATGCATAATTTCCTCTTAACTATTCTAATCATTTTCTATTATCTTGTCATGCAAATCGCATATAGATATATTAGCTTCGATATTATTTCGAATAAGCCACTTCTTTAAACCATCTAATAGTGATTGTGCAACTGAGATATTATCTTTCTTAAATACATACAAATGACATGTATCTTTGATTTCTAAATAACCTAATAATTCTTGTGTATTTCTTGTTGTGAAAGCATATATTTTTTTATTGATAGGAAGTGCATCTAATATATCTAAGGTATATCCATCAATCATCCTATCCCCTTCAATAAATTCACGTATCATACCATCATCATTTAATGAAAGGATATCAAAGTATTCCACTTTCTTTAATGTTAAGCCTTGTGGTTCAGCATTCTTGGAAAAAGCACGCTTTGATTTTTCATTTAGAATACGATCAATAGCATCTATTTCTAAATTTCCTTTGCCAACTTCAATCAATAATCCAACCATCATGCGCACCATATAGCGCAAAAAGCCTTTTGCCAAAAATGAAATTGTAAGCATATCTTCTTCTAGATGAAAGTCAATTCTTTCAATGGTACGTGTTTGGTCTGGGTATTCTTCTAAACTACTTGAATTTAAAGATGTAAAATCATGTGTTCCAAGTAAATGTGTAGAAGCTTCTTTCATCTTTTGAATATCTAAATCATATGGGCATTGATATGCCATATCTTTCGTGAATACATCATATTCATGTAAATGGATTTTATAATCATATTGTTTTTTACGAACACAATATCTTGCATGAAATGTATCCGATACTTCTTGTACATCTAAAATATGAATATCATCTGGTAAATATCCATTGATTGCGCCTTTCCATTTATAAGGACTAAGATCCATTGCACTATCAAAATGGAACACTTGCCCTTGTGCATTTACTTTCGCATCTGTTCTACCAGAAGCGACGATTTTGATATTTTCATTTGATATATGTGTAAAAGCTTCCTCGATTACATCTTGCAAGGAATTATGACTACTTTGAGACTGAAATCCATCATAGTTCTTACCTATGTAGGATACGATACATTTATATCTTTTCATAAGAATTTAGCGATTCCTATCATTCCTATTAATATGCATAATGCGCCAAACATCAAAAGATAATCACGACCATGCATTTTCAATATACGATATCTTGTTCTTTTTTCTCCTGGTGCATATCCTCTAGCTTCCATTGCATTCGCTAAATCTTCGGCACGTTGGAATGCTGAGACGAATAATGGAACTATCAAAGATAATATTGCCATTATCTTTTCTTTTAATTTTCCTTCTTTTAAATCAACACCTCTAGATTCTTGTGCTTTCATGATACGTTGTGTTTCTTCAATTAAGTCAGGAATAAAACGTAGCGCAATACTAATTAACATCGCAATTTCATGGGCTGGTACTTTAATCTTTGTAAAAGGTTTCAATAAATCTTCAATGCCTAATGTCATATCTAGTGGCTTTGTTGTGGCTGTTAAACAAGTTGTTATCATAATCATTAATAATAAACGTACTGCAATATATAAAGTGCTTAATACTGCATCACTATATAAAGAAAATGATCCAATTGTGAATAACACATTCCCTGTTTTAATCACAAGTGCATTGATAATCAATAAGAATGTCAGCATAAAAAGCATCGGTTTCATTGCTCGCCAAATAAAACTAGGCTTTAACTTCGCAAGAATAATCACAATGCTTACTGCCACAAAGATAACGCCATATCCAATCCAACCAGCACGAAAGAATATCGCAATTAACACAAACAACATAGCGATAATCTTTGCACGTGGGTCCATGCGATGAATTGGTGAATCCATCGGGATGTATCTACCTAATGTGATATTACCCATGCTTCACCTCTTTCGCAATTGCTTTCGCAAGTGCTGTTATATCTTTGATTTCTCCTTCAATATGGAAACCATTCTCATTCAACATCTTTTTCATGCGAATTACAGCTGGTGGAAGAATATTTAATTCTTCACAACTTTCTGCATCGCGGAAGAATTCATCTACACTAGTATGCACTTTAACACTGCCATCTTGCATAACGACAACATTGTCACAGTATTTGAAAACCTGTTCCATATCGTGTGTCACAATAAGAATTGTTTTATTGTAATCACTATTGAGCTTTTTAAATAATTGCATCATTTCTTTTGTGCCTACTGGATCTAATCCAGCTGTTGGCTCATCTAAAACCAAGACTTTTGGATCCATCGCAAGTATTCCGGCAATAGCCACTCTTCTTTTTTGACCACCACTTAGTTCCAATGGACTCTTTTCATAACTGTCTTCTTTGATGCCTACCATTTGTAGTGCTTCTTTTGCACGTTTGATTGCGTCTTTCTCAGACACATTAAAATTCTTTGGCCCAAAAGCCACATCTTTTAATACTGTTTCTTCAAATAATTGATATTCTGGGAATTGGAAAACCAATCCAACATCCCCACGCAATGCCTTTAATTGTTTTGGATTCTCTGATGCTTTAATCACACGATCCAAAATATGAATCTCCCCAGTTTTTGGTAGTAATAATGCATTGAGATGTTGTACTAAAGTACTTTTACCTGAACCAGTTTGACCAATGATTGCTGTTATCTTACCTTCTTGAATATCTAAATTTACATCATTTAATGCTTGATATTCATATGGTGTACCTTCGTTATAAATATAACTTACATGTTGGAATGAGATTTGCATAAATCTTTCACCATCCCTTCCATTGTAATGTGGTTATTAATCGATACCCCTTCTTTATCTAATGCTTTTTTCAACTTTATACTAAAAGGAATATCTAGCTTAATCGCATTTAAAGCTTCTTCATTATAGAAAACCTCATGTGGTTCTCCTTGTAGAGCAAGCTTACCTTGATTTAATACAATTACTTCATCAGACATTGCGACTTCTTCAATATCATGAGTAATAGAAAGAATTGTAATATTACTCTTTTCATGTAACTCACGAATAACACGTTTGATTTCATCTTTTCCTTGTGGATCCAGCATACTTGTTGCTTCATCAAAAATAATAATTCTTGGTTTCATTGCTAATATTCCTGCAATTGCAACACGTTGCTTTTGACCGCCACTTAGATGCGTTGGCTCATGATGTAAATATTTCATCATATTCACTTTTTCTGCATGCGTTAAAATAATGCCTTCCATCTCTTCTTGTTTTACACAATGGTTTTCCAAACCAAAAGCAATATCATCTTCTACAGTTGAGCCAATGAATTGATTATCTGGATTTTGAAATACAATACCTAAAACATTACGAATCTTCACAAGATTATCAAGATTCAATTCTATTCCATCCACATAAATCTCTCCGCTTTTTTTCTCTAATAAACCAGCGATGAGTTTTGCGATTGTACTCTTACCACTTCCGTTATGTCCAATGACTGTTGTATAGGATCCTTCTTTGACACAAAAAGAGACGTCATCAATGTGTTTTCCGCCTTCTTCATATTCAAAGCATAGGTTTTTTACTTCAATTGCATTCTTTTCCATAGCCTTGGTATTATAGCATGAAAAAAACACGCTATATATCAATTTGCGTGTTTCTTATGCTTACTTTATTTAGAAATTGCGTATTCTACATATTCTCCAGCTATCGCCTTTGTTTGATTTGCGACATTCAAGATATCAGAAATAATTGCGCCTGGCTCTGTAAAGAATTTCTTTACTGCCTTTACACTTGTTGCAACTTGTGTGCATACATAGCCAGCATTATCCATGATTTTCGCAAATTCATCTGCTGTTTCTTGATTTGGAAATTTTGTCATATGAGAAACTGTAACCAAAGTATCTTCTGGATATTCATTATTTAATGCTTCATGCTTTCCTAATAAATCTTCAACAAATTCAGCATCTAAATATGGATATACAGCACAGATTTCTAATACTTCTTGCGGTACTGTTTCTTCTTTTGGATCAATCAAATCGCTTGCACGATTTAAGTATTCATCTAAGTCAAGTTCACCCTCTTCTTCCTCATCAACATCTTGGAATAAAGGATTATCTCTTAGAGCATCATTATCGTTTTCTTCATCATTGATTCGAATGAAATGTACTTCATCATCACCATGGAATACATCTTTTTCTTCTTCTTGTTCTTGAAGTAGTTTTACTACAATCGCAGCTCCAATACCTGCTGCAACTGTTAAAGCTGTAAATATTGTTCTACGTAACATAGTTTCACCTTCCTTGTATTACATTATAGCATTTTACTTATGCAATTCCATATACGACATAATCTGTATTGCGTTCGTGGCAGCACCTTTTCGGATCTGGTCTCCACAGCACCATAATGTTAATCCATTTTCTTCAATTGGATCTCTTCTTAATCTTCCTACAAATACATCATCTTGATTTGTTGTATCTAATGGTGTTGGAATATCATTTTTAAAATATTGCACACCTTCCATATGACTTAGTGCTTCTTTAATTGCATCCATATCTAAATAGTCTACTGTAGTAAATGTGCAAGATATCGAATGTGATCGATATACTGGTACTCTTACACATGTGCAATTCACTTTCATGTCATCATTATGTAAGATCTTTCTCCCTTCATTTCCCATCTTTAGCTCTTCGCTTGTAAAGCCTGTTTCATCATAACTACCAATTTGTGCTATCACATTGTAGGCAATTTGTTTTGGGAATACTTCGACTTCTATATCTTCACCTTTCGCAAGTGCTTCACTTTGCGTACGCAATTCTCGTAAACCACCAATACCTGCACCACTAACAGCTTGAAATGTAGTCGCCACAAGTTTTTTAATTGGGGAAAGTTTTTGTATAGGAGATATCGCCATCATTGTGATAATTGTCGAACAATTTGGATTTGCGATAATTCCATTATGATGTAATGCATCTTCACCATTTATTTCTGGTACTACAAGTGGAACATCTTCCTGTAAACGAAATGCACTAGAATTATCAATATATACAACATCTTTGCCTTTCATCCATGAAGCATATTGTTTGGATAATTCATTAGAAACTGCTCCGAAGACATAATCTAAATCATCAAAAGAGTTTTCATTTGCGACTTCTAGTGGAATATCTTTCTCATTAAATTTTATTGTTTTGCCAAGTGATCTTTCACTCGCAAATAATTTCAATTCTTCTACTTGGATATTTCTTTCTTCCAAGCATTCAATCATTTGTCTACCTACAGCACCAGTAGCTCCTACTATTCCTATTTTCATACAGAAACCTTCTCTTCTAATACAAATCGATCATAGATACATTGAATCGACTTCTCAAAATCTTTATTATCTACACCTACTACAATAGATAGTTCATCTGCGCTTTGGTTGATAATCTTGATATTAATTTGATTACTACCAAATTCTGATAATAGTCTTCCTGACATACCAGGAACTGATTTCATACTTCTTCCTACTACCGCAATCAAAGACAAACGATCTTCTACCTTAATCTCATCTGGATGGAATTCATTTTTCAATCTACTTACAATTTCATATAAACAATTTTGAATAGATTCTGACACAACGATGATAGAAAATGTGTCTACTGTAATTGGAACTGCTTCAATTGATATTTGATAATCTTCAAATACACTAAGTAGTCTTCTTAAAAAGCCTACTTCTGTTGAACTATGGCTCTTAGATAGAGTAATTACAGTAAAATCTTTCTTCCCTGCAATTCCAGTTACGATATGTGGTGGATCTTTTTTATCGAATTCACTACAGTCTTCCATAATCATCGTACCTGGTTCTTCAGGTTTGTTTGTGTTTTTGATATTAATTGGGATATTCTTTGCACGTACCGGAAATACTGCATCATCATGCAATACATTAGCACCCATATAACTCATTTCTCGCAATTCATTATATGTAATTCTAGGAATACCTAATGGATTATCTATAATTCTAGGATCTGCCACATATACACCTGTAACATCTGTCCAATTTTCATATACATCAGCATCTACTACATTTGCGACAATTGAACCTGTCACATCAGAACCACCACGACTCATGATTTTAATAATGCCATTTGGTAATGCCCCATAAAATCCTGGAATCACAATTTTCTTATTTGTATTGATTTTCTTAATCAATTCTTGTGTTTTTTGTAAGTCAATATTGCCATCATATTGAAAAGCAATGACATCTTTTGCGTCCACAAATTCAGCATTGATATATTCTGCTAAACATTTCGCAGTTAAATATTCTCCACGAGATACGATAAAATCTTGAGAAGCTGCTTTTTCAATCGCATTGCGAATAGACGCAAACTCTTTGTCTAAATCAATAGAAAGATGTAAGTCTTCTTTTATTCTTCTATATTTATTTTCAATTTGTTGAAACAATTCTTCATATGATACGTGATATCGAATATGTGCATCACAAAGATAAAGAAGATCTGTGACTTTGTGGTCTTCAAATGATTCTTTTCCACAAGCACTCACAATGATATACTTCCTATCTTTTTCAGCATTCACAATATCTTTTACTTTTTCAAATTGCGCTGCATTGGCTACACTAGAGCCTCCAAACTTCACAACTTTAATCATACATTTACCTCCGCAATAAATAGACTATCATCACTTGCGGTTACACAAGCTAAATGAATTTCAAATAGTGATACCTCTTTTGTTAAAAAAGCATCTTCACTAATTTCTTCTTCGATAATATCTTTAAAGACAATTGGTCGTTTTGTTCTGACATAGTATTTTCCACGATGAATTTGATTATCTATAATACCCTCTTCATATGTATTAGTTGATGGATTTCCATTTTCAATAATTAGAATGTCTTGCACAACTGCATGGGCAGTAGGTAAAGATCCTGCACCTTGTCCATAATATAATGCACTGCCAAGAGTATTTGATTCACATGTGATGGCATTAAAGTTATTCGATACCTGTGCCAACATTTGATTATTAGAAATCATATTTGGCATCACATATTCCTCTAAAGAATTCTCATTTTTTCTTGCAGTAGCTAACAGTTTAATTGTTGCATTTAATTTCTTTGCATATTCAACATCTTGTTGTTGAAGATTTCTAATTCCATAACAAATCACATTCTCTATAGGAAAGTGTTGATTGAATGCAGTATAAGATGAAATCGCAATCTTATATCTTGCATCTAAGCCATCAATATCATCACTTGGATCTGCTTCTGCATAGCCAAGATTTTGTGCATCCTTTAAAACATCACGGAATGCAACATCGCTTTCATGCATCTTTGTAAGAATATAATTCGTCGTACCATTGAAGATACCACTTATCTCCAAAATATTATCGACTTTCTTTGTGCGATTTAATGCATCAATCCACGCAATGCCTCCACCACAAGTTGCCTCATACATTACCGCTACATTATTCTCCTTTGCCAAATCCATTATTTCTGTATAATATGTCGCAAACATTTTTTTATTAGATGTAACGATATGCTTACCCTTTTTCATTGCGTCAGTAATAAAAGTATGTGCTGGCTCTAATCCACCCATACATTCCACTACAACATCAATTTCATCATCATTTAAAATATCTTCATACTGTAAAGTCATACGATCATCTGTGATTTCTGACTCATCTTTTACTAAGATTTTCTTTATTTCTAGTTTTTTTATGTCGCTTGTTAATTGGGTATCTATAATCTGTCTTACACCACTTCCAACAACGCCATGTCCTAATAATCCGATTTTCATAAGCACCTCTTTATGTTTGTGATTTAAATACACTTGTTTTTATATCACGAACATAGTATCATGTCTACATAGAAAAGACAAGGAGATTAAATGATTCAGTTTGTTAATTCAAGAAATGAAAAAGAAGTTGTAAAAGATCATGAAGCGATTATACATGGATTGGCTAATGGTGGTGGCTTATATACCCCTGTCATAGATGATATAAAGATTAGTGTACAAGACTTATTGGATTGTACTTATCCAGAAATCGCAATACACATTTTATCTACACTATTACCTGATTTCACAAAGGAAGAAATCGAAGATTGTGTAAATAGAGCTTATCGAAATGATAAATGGGATGATGCAAAGATTGTGCCTATTCACATGTATGAACAAGGCGCAATTGCGGAATTATGGCATGGGCCTACATCTGCATTTAAAGATGTTGCACTAACAATCCTTCCAAATCTTCTTACAACTGCTTATCAAAAACAAAATCGTAATGATACGATCACTATTCTTACCGCAACTAGTGGAGATACTGGCAAAGCCGCATTGGCTGGTTTTTCTGATGTAGATAATACAACGATCACTGTATTCTATCCAGAAAATGGTGTATCTGATATTCAAAAAAGACAAATGCAAACATCACCTGGTAAAAATGTTTCTGTTGTAGCTGTAAAAGGTAATTTTGATGATTGCCAAAATATGGTAAAAGAAATCATCAATAGAAAAAAAGAATTAGAAAGTATCTTCCCTATCACAATGAGCAGCGCAAACTCTATCAACCTTGGAAGATTATTACCACAAACTATTTATTATTTCACTTCATATATACAACTTGTAAATGCCAATAAAATTGCATGTGGAGATGAAATCAATTTCTGTGTCCCAACAGGTAATTTCGGAAATATATTGGCTGGTTATTATGCAAAAGTATTAGGATTACCAATTCATAAACTGATTTGTGCTTCGAATCAAAATAATATTCTTACAGATTTCATTCAAACTGGTACATATAACTTACATAGAGAATTCTTTACTACAATGTCCCCTTCCATGGACATTCTCATCTCTTCAAATTTAGAGCGCTTATTATTCTTATTTGGTGGTGCAGACTTTGTGAATCATTGCATGCAAAGTCTAAAAGAAAATGGTACTTATACCATTCCGAATGAAATACTTCAGAAACTACAAGACACATTTGTAGGATATTGGACAAGTGAAGAAGAATGCACACAAACAATAAAAGACACATTTGAAGATAAAGAATATTTAATTGACCCACATACAGCAGTTGCATTACATGCTATGCAACAATACCAAAAAGATACTAACGACACTCATAGCTTTGTCGTATTATCTACTGCTTCTCCATATAAGTTTTCTGAAGATGTATTAAAAAGTATTGCGCCTAGCGCCAATGAAAAAGACTTTATGGCTATGCAAAAACTACATGCATTAACAAATGTTGATATTCCTAAGAATCTAAAAGAATTAGAAGGATTAGAAATTCGTTTTACAGAAAGTATCGAAAAAGAAGATGGATATGAAACTGTAATAAACAAACTAAAGGAGTTCACAAATGATAAAGATTAAAGTACCTGCAAGTAGCGCAAATATCGGGCCTGGGTTTGATTGTTTGGGTTTGGCATTAAATATCTATAACACTTTTACTGTTTCCCTATCTGATGAAACAATATTAGAAAATATAGATGATGCATACAATAACCAAGACAATCTATTCCTTCAAGCCTATCGCAAAGGCTTAGAATATTTAAATATCCAAGATCATATCAAAGTACACTTTGATTGTGATGTACCTATTTCAAGAGGTTTAGGTTCTAGTAGCACATTTATTGTAGGTGGCTTACAAGCTGCTAGTGTACTTCATAATCATGCGATTGATCAAGATACACTTTTCCAATTAGCATCTAGTATGGAAGGACATCCTGATAAT
>CACXEN010000215.1 GCA_902766675.1 uncultured Erysipelotrichaceae bacterium | reverse complement strand
ATATGGCCCACATCCATCAATGGAAGTACGTGTTATAGCACATTGCATACCTTTTAATACATCTGGCATTTCAACAGGGGCATCAGATCCGTTGGAGATTGTTACACCTTTTTGCATTAAAGTTTTCCAATTATAACTTGTTGCAGCTAATTCTTCGCCAACTCTATTTAAAACAATATGATTGTCATAATCTAAGAAAATAGATTGTGCATAACCATGTAATTTTAATTCTGCCATTTTATCTAATTGATCACTTCTTGATATTTGACAGTGCACAATACCATGGCGATGATTTTCTCTTGGCATATTTTTTAAAGCCAATTCGATTGCTTGTAAGACTTGGTCTAAACAAGCATCACCAATTGCATGGACTGCAACTTGCATATGATTCTTATTCGCATAATCAATCATTGTGTTCATATGATCATCAGAAAAAAGATTAAAACCTTGTGTACTTGGATCATCATAATATGGTTTTGATAAACATGCTGTACGACTACCTAAGGAACCATCACCTAGCATCTTTAAAGGACCAATCTTAAAAAGTGCATCTCCATATCCTGTCACATTTCCACTTTCCACAAAGCGTTTGAATTCATTGAATTCTGTGAAATTACTTTGTTCATAAACACGAACTGTTAATTGTCCTTCTTCTTTTAATTCGTTATATGCTTCATTGATTATTTCAAAAGGGATTTCTCTAAATACACAATAATCATCACTTTGTGCGCTTGTAATACCAAAGGCATTTAATGATTTACATGCAAGAATTATCATCTCTTTGATTTCTTCTTTGGAAGGTAGGGGAATATTCTTTTCGATTAGATCAATCGCATTATCAAAGAATAGACCATTTAACTCACCATTTTCATCTTTGCCAATTTCTCCACCTAATATATCTTCTGTATCTTTTGTGATATTGCATATTTCTAATGCCTTACTATTTACAACTGCACAATGACCACAAGCTCTAGAAAAGATAATTAGTATATCTTTACTGATACTATCTAAATCATCTTTGGTAGGCATACGATGAACATCTTGGAAATAATCTTGGTTCCATCCTCTACCACGATACCAACGATTATTAGAAATAGGGTGGTCTTCTAAAAAGGATTTCGCAAAGGTAATGAGTTCTTCTAATGATTCACTATGTTCATATAGTGGGGCATTTCTTAATGCATTTCCATATCCTAATAAATGCATATGAGAATCATTAAAACCTGCACAAACAAATCTATTATTTAAATCAATACATGTATCATAATTGGTCGCATCAAATGTTTGGATATTCGTTACTTCTTGAAAATAACCATCTTCTACTACAAAACTATTCACTACTTCTTTTCCGGTAAATACATACCCATTATAGTAAAGTGTTTTCATATTTAGCTCCTTTTAATCAGTATACAGTGCAATGATGTAAAAATGTGAAGGAATTCAATGCATTGGATTAGAAATCTAGTACAATAAAAATATGAAAACACTATATAAGAATGTAAATCTATTAGATGGTACGCGAGATATGTATGTGCAAGAAGGCATGGATATCGTAGTAGAAAATGGAATCATTAAAGAGATTGGAAAAGACTTAGAAGGAGATTATACACATGATTTAAGTGGGCAATATTTAATGCCTGGCTTAATTAATATGCATGTGCATATTCCTGCCAATGGATTTCCTAAAGAAAAAGAAAGGGATAATAAAAAATTAGCTAAATTAGTTACGAAAACCAACTTCACACAAAAACTCGCAAAGAAATTATTATGTGACGCAAATCTAAAAACACAATTATTTTCAGGTTGTACAACATTACGAGCAGTAGGTGGTGTAGGCCATATTGATACGATGATTCGTAAAGATATTGAGGAAGGTAAAATAATTGGGCCAAGACTTTTGGCATGTGATTATGCAATCACAGTAGTAAATGGGCATATGGAAGGAACAGTAGCGAAAGCTGCTAGTAGTAAAGAGGAATTTATTGCCTTAGTAAAAGATAATGTTGAACATAAAGTAGACTGGATTAAAATCATGATTACCGGTGGCGTATTAGATGCCAAAGTAAAGGGTGAGCCAGGCGAAATGAAAATGAGTGCTGAGGAAGTAAAAATATGTGTAGATACTGCACATAGTTATGGGTTGAAAGTATGTGCCCACGCAGAAAGCACAAAAGGTGTAGAAATAGGTTTAGAAAATGGTGTGGATTGTATAGAACATGGTTCCTATTTAAGTGATCATGCGATTGATTTATTTAAGAAAAATAATGCGACACTTGTTTGTACATTATCTCCAGCAATTCCACTTGCGAAACTAGATGAAAAATATACACATGCGACAGATATCACAAAATATAATTCTGAATATTTATTAGAAGGAATGATTGATGGTATTCAGAAAGCTTTAAAGAATGATGTGAATGTTGGTATTGGTACAGATGTAGGATGTCCATTTGTGACACATTATGATTTATGGCGAGAATTAGAATACTTCCATAAATTATGTGGTGTAGATAGAAAAGAAGCACTATATACAGCAACACTAAAGAATGCGGAATTATTACAAGTGGATAAAGTAACAGGTACTATTGAAGTAGGGAAAAGTGCAGACTTTATTATTTCAAATAAGAATCCATTGGATGGATTTGATGCATTAAGAGAATTGAATATGGTTGTATATCAAGGCAAAGAATATATACACCCACAAATTAAAAAGAATGCAATTTGTGAATCTGAATTAGATGCTTATTTAAAAACGATATAAACCGCAAGTTATCTTGCGGTTTATTCTTTATGAGAAGATTCTAAAATGTATATAATATAGGTGAGGGGGATATTCTTATGAAAAGATATATCAATAGATTTTTAATGGTTTTATGCATGGCTATGTTTATGATTTCTTTATCTGCTTGCCAACAAGAAAGTGACACAAAGCCAACAGGTAAAGAACCACAATCCATTGGAGAAGTTATTTTATCTGGCGCAAATAGTGAGTATTACGCGAGTGAAATAACAGAAGATTATATTCGGGTTGTCAATGATGATTATGTTTGTGAATCAAAGATGACACCTGAAATATATGCAAAATTAGAAGAAGTTGATTTCTTTGCGGAAGATAAAGACCAACAATATGCGGAAATATTAAAAGATTATCCAATTGATAAGTTGGAATTAAGATCAGATTCTCAATTGAGTGAGGAAGAGATGAAAAATCTTATTGGCAAAAGTGGACAAGAATTATTAGATATGGGCTTTGAAAACTTTGGCTATAACTTAAATGAAGAGAATGCAGTATTCTTTATGGATAGAAATGGATATAGCTACAATGTTGTAGTAGAAGAATCTTTTGAAGAAACAGATGATTTTGATGCATATGAAGCATTAAGTAAAAGCACAATTAAAGAATTTGCGGAATAAAACAACATAGGAATAAGGTTTGGAAATTCTTGATTGAAATATATACATTTTGATACAAATGTCTCGATAAAATAGGGAGTAGTTGGCTACACTTTGTAGTGATTGAAGATGTCAGCACGATGTATATTACATCCGGATTCAATTTAGGATAATTACCGACGACGAGACTTTCATCATATTTTTTGTGGTGAAAGTCTTTTTATTTAGGAAAGGGATAAGTGGAAGAAATGATAGTAGCAATATTGACACTTTTGGCAGGAATTGGTGTATTCCCGCTGCTTACTATGGAGAAATTGCGATTGGCTATAAAAAGTTTGTTGAAGAAGGCAATTTTACAATTGAAGTTAATCCAGCTAGTAGAGAAGGAAAAGTATTTTATGATTTAGATGATTTGATTGTGATTTCGCATAATTAATTCATCACAATATATATAATCCGCTCAATGAGAGTGTTTGGAGAAAATGCATTTACTGTAAAAGGCTAAAAGGGGCGGATTTTTTATTGCAATACTGCATCGTTTGGATAGGCAGATTGTTAGAGGAAAAAATTGCTGAATAGATTGATACATGCAATTGAGGAAATTACCTCAAAAGATGGTAGAATACTAGGTAAGATGTTGCATATATAGAATTTGTTTATCAACTATTTGTTTCAGAAATGAAATATTTCAAAGGATGAGGGAGGATAAGAGAATGGCTAAAAAATATTTATCAGACATTGAAATTGCGCAGAAATGCAAAAAGAGACCAATACTTGATGTAGCGAAAGAATTAGGTTTAAAAGAAAAAGATATTGAACTTTATGGAAATGATAAAGCAAAACTAACAAAACAACCTAAATCAAAGAGAAAAGGAAAATTAATCTTAGTTACTGCAATCAATCCAACCCCAGCTGGAGAAGGGAAAACAACTACAACAATTGGCCTAGCAGATAGTTTAAGAGCTTTAGGTAAAAAAGTTGTTGTGGCATTAAGAGAGCCTTCATTAGGTCCAGTATTTGGTGTCAAAGGTGGTGCAGCAGGTGGCGGTTATGCCCAAGTTGTACCAATGGAAGATATTAATTTACATTTTACCGGTGACTTCCATGCAATTGGTGCCGCAAATAATTTATTGGCTGCGATGTTAGATAATCATATTCATCAAGGTAATGCATTAGATATCGACACAAGACGAATCGTTTGGAGAAGATGTGTTGATATGAATGATCGCCAATTAAGATTTGTTGTAGATGGCTTAGGTGGTAAAACAAATGGTGTACCAAGAGAAGATGGTTTTGATATAACTGTTGCCTCTGAAATTATGGCGATATTATGTCTAGCAGATGATATTAGTGATCTAAAGAAACGTTTAGCTAAAGTAGTTGTTGCATATAACAGAAAAGGCGAGCCTGTTACCGCAAAGGACTTACATGCTGAAGGCGCAATGGCAGTATTACTAAAAGACGCAATTAAACCTAATATTGTACAAACATTAGAAGGAACACCTACATTTGTGCATGGTGGACCATTTGCGAATATTGCCCATGGTTGTAATTCTGTTATTGCCACAAAAGCAGCAATGGCACTAGGTGATTATGCTGTAACTGAAGCAGGATTTGGGGCTGATTTAGGCGCAGAAAAATTCTTAGATATTAAATGTCGCTATGCAGGATTAAAGCCAAATGCAGTAGTGGTTGTAGCTACTGTAAGAGCTTTAAAGCATAATGGTGGTTGTCCAAAAGATGCTTTAAATAAAGAAAATCTAGAAGCATTAGAAAAAGGTTTACCAAATCTTTTACAACATATTTCAAATATTAAAGATGTATATCATTTACCATGTGTAGTCGCAATTAATGCATTTGTGACAGATACGAAAAAAGAATTGGCACTGATTGAAAAGAAATGTAAAGAATTAGGTATCAATGTCGCATTATCAGAAGTATGGGAAAAAGGCTCAAAAGGTGGTAAAGAATTAGCGAAAGAAGTCATTCGTTTATGTGAAGAAAAGAATAAATTCACTTTCTCATATGATGAAAAAGATAGCATTGAAGATAAAATCAATGCCATTGCGACTAAGATTTATCATGCAGATGGTGTAGATTATTTACCAGCTGCTAAAAAACAAATCAAAGAATTAGATAAATTAGGCTATGGTAAATTACCAATATGTATCGCAAAAACACAATATTCTTTCTCAGATAATCAAAATCTATTAGGTGCACCAAAAGATTTCCGTATTACTGTAAGAAATGTAAAAGTTTCTGCAGGAGCAGGTTTCTTGGTTGTATTAACAGGAGATATCATGACAATGCCAGGATTACCAAAAGTACCTGCTGCAGAGAAAATCGATATTGATGAAAATGGTATCATTACCGGATTATTCTAATCAGACAAAGAAGGCTGGATTATATCCAGCTTTCTTCTATTTCAGTTAAAATTACATCAAATATTCTTATGTGTTTGTGGTAATGTAATAATGAAGTTAGAGGAATATAGTTATGAGAATTGGAATCGTAATCGCAATCAAAAGAGAATTGGAAGCATTTCTAAATAGTAATTATGAAATTGAAGAAATCAAAGAAGATAATTTTGAATGTTTTAAAACAAAAATCAATGAACATGATATATATGCTATTCAATCTGGTTGGGGACTAATCGATGCGGCTAGTGCTACGCAATATCTAATTACCAAATTTCATACAGAAATGATTTTGAATTTTGGTGTAACTGGCGCATTAGATCCTACATTAAAAGTATCTGATTTATTCTATGTAAAAAAATGCATGAATTTTGATTTTGATACATCAACTATTGATGATGTAGTAAAACATCAATATGGTGATTTAGAAGATGAATTTGTATATTTAGATGCAGATTTAATTCAAAAAGTAAAAGAATTATTTCCAGATATCAAAGAAGCAGTCGATGCATCAGGAGATATGTTTGTGGATCAAAAAGAAGATAAAGAAGCTAGATTTCAAGCAGGATGTAATATATGCGATATGGAAATCGTTGCCATCGCTAGAGTTTGTTATTTAAATAAAGTGAAATGTTTATCAATTAAATGTATTTCTGATGAATATGATGGAGATGGAAAAGACTTCGAAAAGAATGTAAAAGCATCTGCCAATAAAGCATTTACATTGATTGATACTCTAATTCGTCAAGTATAATGAAATTATGCAAATCATAAAAGTTGAAAATGATGCTTCTTTACAAGCATTAACAAATCAAGAATTCGAAGCTTATGAAGAGCCATATAAAATCTCTTATCATAAAGAACCATTTTGTTTTATCGCAAAAGAAGGGGAAGAGATAGCAGGTAGTATATCTGGGCATTCTTTTTACAAAGAAGTACATATTAGTGAACTCATTGTATTTGAAAAATATCGAGGGAATGATATAGGCAGTGCATTAATACAATGGGTAGAAGATTATTTTAAAGAGAAAGATATTGATCATATCCATTTATGTACCTATGCATTTCAAGCACCTGCATTCTATCAAAAACAAGGATATACATTAGAATATATACGCAAAAATAGAAAAGATGCACGATTAGATAAATATCACTTTGTGAAATATTTAGATTAATAGATAAAAAGGATTATCTATCCTTATATTTCTGGATAGATAATCCTTTTATACTTTTATTATTTCTTTTCTTCGTTTTCATTGCATATAATTGCTCATCCGCAATCATGAGATAATCCCATGTTTTTTGTTTTTCTTTTGCAATATCATTGCATATACCAATGGAATAATGAATTGTTTCATCAATTTCCATATGATTGATTGCATCTTTAATCTTTTGATTCGTCATATTTTTAAATAATAATACAAATTCATCTCCACCATAGCGAGATACTTCAATCTTTGGATTATCTTCTAATTTCTCTAAAGCTTTCGCGACACGAATTAATAACTCATCACCAGCAGTATGACCATAGGTATCGTTATATATTTTTAAATTATCTAAGTCTAATACACCAATACCAAAATATGTTTGATTGTGATAGGAATTTTCAAATGCTTTATCGATAGATGTATTGATCTTTAATCTATTGGACAAGCCTGTTAAAGCATCTGTATTAGAAGCTACTTCTAATTCTTTTCTTGTCTTATTGGAAATAATATATTGTTTTTGTAGTTCACTTGTTAGTGTGATTAATGCTTGTCTAAATACTCTGCTGCCTTATTACATCTAAGTCTTTAAATATAATCAGAAATAGTTATACCAACTTCTTTTTTTAGATAGGTGAGGTAAAGAGTATTATAAATTTTATAGGACATGTTGATTAACGTAATCGGTTCAATAAGACGATAGCTTCTGCAAGACAGGAAGTTGTTTTGCTGTATGTAAGATTTATAGAAATAATTAATCTTAAAGAGATAAGTT
>CACXEN010000214.1 GCA_902766675.1 uncultured Erysipelotrichaceae bacterium | reverse complement strand
TAGCATCTGCCAATTGAGAATCGGGAACCAGAAAGACACTTTTTTTACACAAATTTTGAAGTGCTGCAATTATATTCCACTGTTCATCTTTTCCCAATGATAAATCCGGAAAAGTAAAAAATTTTCTTCCTAATCCTTTTTTGTCCCAATCATTTACTATTGGCAAACGAAAGATTTTTTCAATACCTGTGATTCTTTCTAATTCACCACTTCTTCCTAGTGTTGCAGACATCAATATTTTTTGTTTTGCATCTGCAAATGGTTTAAAAGACATAGTTGGTGCTATCCAAGGACGTATAAGAATTTTTCTATTTGCAATATATATATTACACTCTTTCAAGTTTTCAGACATTCTCAAATATGCATAATAATTTGAAGAACCAACTTCTATACCTTGCTGCAAAATTGATTGAAGTTCATCAAGTTTATTTAATATTAAAGGCATTGGCAACATATTACACCATGATGCAACTTCTGGAATATATTCTTCTTCTAATAAATATTTATAATCTGTTTCGCTAATAAATGATTTTAATAATTCAGCTATTTCAATAAAAGTTGTACCTTTACCATCAATCTGAATAGTCCAATTTGACATAATATAATCTTCACAAGAATGCACATCATCCATTATTATGACATCTACATCCCCAAAAAAAGAATGTAATGCAAAAAACGAACTATATGTTGTAACTCCAATAGCTTCTGCCATTAAGAAACTACTCTTATCTTTTGGTGAAAAGTCCTTTTGTTTTCCACAGAAAGCAATTGCTTTTAATCCATATTTTAAATTTGATTGCTCAACCACTTGATTAACTAATTGATTGGTAGGACATAAAAACACCACCTTTTCTTTATTTTTACGTCTTCTGTATTCGCCTATTAATAATCCCACTAACGTTTTACCACTTCCTGTCGGTAATTCTAATGCCAACGTCTTTTCATCATAATTTTCTATATACTTATTCAGCATTGCTGCTTGATAATCTAATGGTCCCATTATTTTTTTTAGTTTATTATCTTGATACATCTCTTGAGGTGATGAATATGAAAACTCTTCTTTTTTTCGTGTCTTAAAAGCCATAAATTCTCCTTTTTATATAATCATATTTAATATATAATTTTTTTACTCTTTCAATAATTTTATATTTAATAATAACAACACATCAAGAGAGGCCTCATCAACCTCTCTCCCCTCAAATATCCCAGTCCCCAAGGGGACTTCGTTTTACAACTTGAATTAACCCAACCTTACCCATAGTACCTTACTCCTTACCCTATGTATCCTTGAATTAATCCAAACAATTATTTTCACAATCCGACTTGTCTAAATATTAACATATTATAATCCGTTTATCAATCAATATTGCAATTCTCTACCCGAATTTTCTGCTCTAATCACATATCACAATCATAATATCAAAAAACCTCCGCCAGCAAAGCAAATGCTTCACCAACGGAGGTCAACTTCACATATATTAAATTAAAAATTCATGCATTATTTTGTGTCCATAACAAAACTAGAACCAGGCAAATACATACCTACATCTCAATCAGACATTCGTAACAATAGCAACCCCATTTCCCTCTATTTCCACAGTTTTATTACCTGCAGTTATATAGAAACTATCACCCGCTTTATATGCCTTAACATCTTCTCCTACGCGGATAGTTCCACATCCTTCTGTGAATATCACAGAGCGGAAAGAAGCTGTATCAACATTAATAGATACTGAATCGGATATATCATATTTATAACATTCAAAATACTTGCAGCTTACTAATAACTGACCTTCTGATGAGTCCGCTTCAATAGTTGCTGCGGCTTCATTCAAAGCTTCATCATATGCATTACTGCTGCTTTCATATGGCACATATCTTTTAGTATCAACAACATCAAGAGCCTTATCGACATGCAGCTCGCGCTTATTTCCGAACTTGTCCCTGCGGTCATAATCATACATTCTGTAAGTACAATTTGAATTCTGCTGGATTTCACATATAAGGATTCCAGCTCCGATAGCATGAATCGTACCGGCTTTTACCATGACACAATCGCCTTTGCTGACTTCAATCTTATTAAGAATTTCTGTTATGGTGTTATTTTCAATGCGTTTTCTTATCTCTTCTTTGCTGGCATCTCTTGATAATCCGCAATAAAGATACGCTCCCGGTTCACAGTCAACTACATACCACATCTCATTCTTGCCGAATTCGTTCTCATTCTCCAATGCATACTCATCATCTGGATGTATCTGGATTGATAATGGTTTCATTGCATCTATGAACTTTATAAGAACCGGAAAACGGTCAAGAGAACCACTTTTCCAGCC
>CACXEN010000213.1 GCA_902766675.1 uncultured Erysipelotrichaceae bacterium | reverse complement strand
AGGGATATTTCTTGGAGGTGCAATATGTTTTCAAATAAAAAGAAAGAAAAGACATCATTCTTCGATGAATTATTTGGCATAGAAAAAGAAGAGAAAGAACTAACATGGCTAGAAAAACACGAAGCCAACAAGAAAGCTAAAAAAGCACAAAAAGAAAAAGAAATGCAAGAATTCGAAGAATTTTTAGAATTCTTAGAAGATACTGAAGATTAGAAATATAATACTTGTTTTTATTCATCTCGATTAGTGTATGAAATATTAAATACGATTATATACGTGTGACAATTCTTTATTGTTATAATGAAATATATTAAATATAGAAATGTGAAAGAAAATGATTATTTATAATGGCACAAAATTAAGTTTTTCTGAATCTGTAGTTGATCAAAATATTGCAGATATTTTAAATAATGCTTTATATGAAAAGATGCATCGTAAAACTGGTAAAGCAGAATTGGAATCTTGGAAGAATTCAATGATGTATATGTATATGGCTTTAAATGATGCAATGATACCAGATGATGCTGGAATTGCGATTGAATATAATATTCCACAAACTTCAAAAAGAGTTGATTTTATTATTAGTGGATATGATAAAGATAAAAATGAAAGTGTTGTAATTGTGGAACTAAAACAGTGGAGTGAATTGAAAGCTGTAGATGGAGTAGATGCATTAGTTGAAACATATACTGGTGGTGGATTAAGAAGAGTAGTACATCCATCTTATCAAGCTTGGTCATATGCTACTCTTATCAAGGATTATAATGAATCAGTTCAAGATGACGGAGTTATTTTAAGTCCGTGTGCATATTTACATAATTATGAACCTAGTGAAAACGATCCTTTATATGCTTCTCAATATAAAGAATATTTAGAAGAAGCACCTGCTTTTACAAAGAGCCATGTAAGAGATTTAAGAGAATTCATTAAGAAAAGTATATCTTATGGTGATAATGGCGATGTTATATACAGAATCGAACAAGGAAAGATAAGACCGTCAAAAAGCTTACAAGATTCTATTGCCAAAATGGTAAAGGGCAATCAGGAATTTGTGATGGTAGATGATCAAAAGGTTGTATATGAAAAGATTGTCGAAGTATCGAAACAATGTGCAATTGATAATAAAAAAAGAGTTGTGATTGTAAAAGGTGGACCAGGAACTGGTAAAACAGTTGTCGCGATAAATCTATTATCAAAACTTACAAATGATGGACAATTTGTGCAATATTCTTCTAAGAATAGTGCACCTAGAAATGTATATCTGAAAAAGCTAAAAGGTGTTTTGAAGAAAAGTAGTGTAGATAATATGTTTAAAGGATCAGGAGCATATATAGATGCACCTATGAATGCTTTGGATACAGTTTTAGTAGATGAAGCTCATCGTTTAAATGAAAAGTCTGGTGTGTATAAGAATTTAGGTGAAAACCAAATAAAAGAAATCATACATGCTGCTAAGTGTTCCGTATTCTTTATTGATGAAGAACAAAGAGTTACATTATCGGATATAGGCAGTATTCAAGAAATTAAGAGATGGGCTTTTGATCAAAAAGCAGAAGTCATTGAAGAAGAATTGATATCGCAGTTTAGATGTAATGGTTCGGATGGTTATCTTGCATGGCTAGATAATGTATTAGAAATAAGAGAAACTGCGAATTATGATATGGAAGGAATTGATTATGATATTCGTATCATGGATTCACCACAAGAAGTAAGAGACATTATATTTGAAAAGAATAAAGGAAAGAATAAATCTAGATTATTAGCTGGATATTGTTGGAATTGGATTAAAGAAGGTAAAAATAAATCAGATATTTTTGATATTGAAATAGGCGATTTCAAAATGAGTTGGAATCTAGGCAATACATCTACGTGGGCAATTGATGAAGAGTCTGTAAATGAAATAGGCTGTATACATACATCACAAGGATTAGAGTTTGATTATGTTGGAGTTATTATTGGAAAAGATATGATATATCGAAATGGACATATCGTTACAGATTATACAGAAAGAGCAAGTACCGACCAATCAATCAAAGGAATTAAGAAGCTCGCAAAAGAGAATCCAGAAGAAGCGAAAAAAATTGCGGATGAAATAATCAAGAATACATATAGAACACTTATGACACGTGGTATGAAAGGGTGCTATGTGTATTGTTGTGATGAAGAATTGAAAGAATATTTAAAAAATAATCTATAAAAGAGACAAATGTGGAAAAGTGGAAAACTTTGAGACAAAATAGGGACAACTTTGAGAATTTTCAAGGTTGTTTTTCTTTTACAATATAATTATCAAATTAGTATAGATTGAGACAAAAATACAAATATTGCTTCGGAGTATTTGTCGTTTTTGAGAATTTAACACCAATTTACACATTTGTTATCTTGAAAAGTAATTTGTAATCTTTATTCGTCATTTGAAAGAGGAGGAAAATTCGATGAAAAATGGAATTATTAAAATCACAAATAGTATGTCAAGAATGGAAAAGGTGCATGCAAGAAAACATAATCGTGAACTTGGATATGCAGAAATGGAAAAACATTATATTGATCATCCTGTTCCTGAGCTTACATCAGAACAAGAAAAACATGCTAAAGAATATCTAAGAGAGAAACTTAAAGAAGAAGGAATAACTCTAGGTTAGATTTATTCCTTGTCACGCTTAGGCGTGACTTTTTCTTTTGATAGTTGTCATATTTTTTATCCAAGTATTAATATAAAATAAAATTAGGGATGGAAAAGAAAAATGCCATTAGAAATAATTAGAAATGATATAACAAAAGTTCATGCAGATGCGATTGTGAATACAGCTAATCCAATGGTTAAAATTGGTTCTGGTGTTGATGAGGCAATATATAATGCTGCAGGAAAAGATGAGCTTTTAAAAGAAAGAAAAAAGATTGGTGTGATGCATCCAGGAGAGGTTGCGGAAACACCGGCTTTTAACTTGCCTGCGAAATATATCATTCATGCCATTGGCCCTATTTGGGAAGGTGGAACTAATGGTGAAGTAGAGATAGTGGCAAAGTGCTATAAGAAGTCACTAGAGAAGGCGAAGGAATTGGGATGTGAATCTATTGCATTTCCTTTATTAGCATCTGGCACTTATGGATTTCCAAAAGATGTTGCTTTAAAAACAGCAATAT
The DNA here is from genome assembly GCA_902766675.1 of uncultured Erysipelotrichaceae bacterium. Taxonomy (GTDB): domain Bacteria; phylum Bacillota_I; class Bacilli_A; order Erysipelotrichales; family Erysipelotrichaceae; genus Bulleidia. The sequence continues at coordinate 1,330 of CACXEN010000213.1, read as the reverse complement.
CAGAAATTAGTGGATTCTTATTTCATAATGAGATGAATGTTTATCTTGTTGTATATGATAAAGAATCTTTTGAAATAAGTAGTAAAGCATTTGATGATGTTACGGAATATATTGCTGAAAGTGAAGTATTAGAGCCTATGCAATTTCTTCAAGTAATGTATGCGCGAAGAGAAGAGGAAGAGTATGCATTGGATAGCCTTGATGAAATTGCAGGATCTGCTTTTCTAGATGAAGATATCGATGATATTATTCGACAAAAGGAAGAGACTTTTCAGGAATATTTATTTCGCTTAATTGATAAAAAAGGACTAGAAGATACAGTAGTATATAAGAAAGCGAATATAGATAGAAAACATTTCTCTAAGATAAGAAGTAATCCAAATTATAATCCTTCCAAAAGAACAGCATTAGCTTTAGCAATTGCATTAGAGTTAAATCTTGATGAAACAAAAGATTTACTTCTTAGAGCAGGTATTGCGCTTTCTAGAAGTAATATCTTTGACATTATTATGGAATATTGCATTGATCATCAAATCACAGATATTTATGAAATCAATTGTATTCTTTTTAAATATGATCAACCTATGCTAGGAGCATAAAAAAGTCGCTTGGTAGGCGACCATCTATTATTTTTATTTTGTTAATCTTACCTCAGAAATAGGAGGTAAGAATGATGGCAAAGAAATTGGAAAATAAGAAAGTAGAAGTAGTATTTATTTTAGATCGTAGTGGCTCTATGTCTGGCTTAGAAGCTGATACAATTGGTGGCTTTAATGCTACATTAAAGAAACAGAAGAAGGAGCCAGGAGAAGTTATTTGGTCAACAGTATTATTTGATGATAAGCATGAAGTGATTCATGATAGATTACCAATTAATCAAATTGAGAAGCTTACAGAAGATGAATATTATGTTAGAGGTTGTACAGCACTTCTAGATGCAATTGGTAGAGCAATTCATCATATAGGTAATGTGCATAAGTATGCTAGAAAAGAAGATATTCCAGAGAAAGCATTGTTTGTGATTACAACGGATGGAATGGAAAATGCCAGTGTTGAATATACCTACAAAGACATTAAAAAGATGATTAGTCATAAACAAAAGAAAGATGGTTGGGAATTCTTATTTCTTGGCGCAAATATGGATGCTGTTAGTGTTGCATCAAGAATGGGTATTAGACGAGAAAGAGCAGCCACATATCTAAATGATGCAGAAGGTATTAGCACAAACTATACAGCAGTAGGGGAAACTATCAGCGCATTAAGAATGTGCAAACTTCAAGATGATAAAGATGTATTTGCAAGTGTTAGAGCTGATTTTGAAAAACGCAGT
>CACXEN010000212.1 GCA_902766675.1 uncultured Erysipelotrichaceae bacterium | reverse complement strand
ACCCTATTAAATACTCCAATAAATTATCACTTACATCAGGTAATACCTTCTTTAAATGTCTAAGAATTCTCTTTTTTGATTCTAATGGTTCGCGGTCATAGACATGCTTTTCAAATTGTTTGCCTAAATATTTTTCTGGTATTGCATATCTAGCTATACCCCAACCATATGGTTTACCATCTTTTCCTAATTCATATTCAAAATTTGATGTAATGATATAGCATTGCATCTGTAAACGTGTCATTGTTGTATCAAAACCTTTTCTAGGCTCCCAAGCATCTTTTCCTTTTTCTTTTGGTTTTACATACCCGCCGATTGCTTTCGCTTCTTTGGATAATACAGAATTTCTACTTGCCACAATATCATATAAGAATTGATCATTATAAGAAGCCAAGCCATCCTCAAAACGGGCATCGAAGTCATATCCATCTCTTCGATAATTCGCAAAGTCATTAAACCACTTTCTACTCACAAATCCTGCTTTCTTTTGGAAGAATTTTCCATAGGCACATTGCATCTCAGAAATGATTGGACCTTTCCAATCCCAAGGTCCTTCTAATTCTGTGAAATAGATTTTTGGATTGCACATTTCCGCAATAGAAAAACCTTCTATCTCATTTTCAAAAAATGGTAGAAAGCCATAATAATCGATTAAATCCATGATATCTTGTTTTGTGTTAATACGATATTGCATATGTAAATTATACGATATTTACAGCTTTATCTCATTTCTCGAATGTATTAATGATATGATTATGTAAATATAGGAGGTACTTATGATAACGATGTTAGATTATATTCAAGCGACTCCATCTTGCATTCGAACAATCATCTCTACACAAAACAATACTTACGCTACATTTGATCAATGGGTTAAGGAGCACCCAAATATAAGACAAATTTATTTGATCGGCTCTGGAAGTAGCTATACCGCCAGCATTGTCACAATGCGCTTTATCGAAAAAGTAAGTCAATTAGAAACACATGCTATTCTTCCAAATGATTTTCTTGGAAAAGAAGTTTACCCAGATGATGCACTTTATATACTTATCTCTCAAACTGGAACTTCTCATCTCACAAAAGAAGTTTTATATAAACTAAAAGAAAAAGGATTAACAACATTCGCTTTAACAGAAGCTGAAACTACTCCTATTGGATCACAAGCAGATATCCATATTGATTTAGGTTGTGGCAAAGAAGAAATTGGAATGCGCACAGTCGGATATAACTGTACTGTATTCAACTTAATGTTAATTGGATTACGTATCGCAAAAATACAGAATCTGATATCTGAAGAAGTCTTCGAAGATTATATGCAAGATGCTATTAAGGCAATCGATAATCTTCCAAATATCTTAGATGCCACCAACAAGTGGATTGATGCGCAAGAAGATACACTTAACGAAAAGAAGGCAATTATCTTATATGGAGCTGGGCCACTATGGGGCATTGCCTTAGAAGCCGCTATGAAAATATTAGAAGTCGATAAACGTTTCATATGTGTAGGATATGAAATAGATGACGGATTACATGGTCCTGATATGGCATTCCATAGCGAACATGCAATCATTATGTTAAATAATGGTGGTAAAGATGATGAACTTCTTCAAAAAGGTGCTAAATATATGAAGGAAGTCGTTGGCTGTGGATATATCATTGGTAAAAATATTCAAGACAATACAGATTTACCTTTAAATATTCAAAGCACATATTTCTATCCTCTAGAATTCGCACCAGTCATACAACTTCTCTCTTATCGCCTAGCAATTGATTATGGCATCCCTGTAGAAACGATGGATAAGGCAGTAGTCAAAAGTAGTTCTTATTTCAAAACACATGATGAAGGATAACGTAAAAAAGTGGCTAATTCTAACCACTTTTTTACGTTAGGGTTTCTATCTCTAGTCGTCTCTAGCTAACAACTGACTAGACCTTATCAGTGACGAACATTTCACATGTTCTGTTTTTATATCTCTATAATCTTTTGATTAAGCTTTTTTCCAGAATGTTACTGTAACGGATTTACCTGTAGAATCGTTGCAGCAGTAGATGAATAGTGAACCATCTGTCATTTCATCAGCGTATTTGTTGCCGATCTTGATTCCGTTACCTACGTTTTGACCATTTGTATAGATGCTTGTCATAACGTATTTTGTTGTTTTGCCATTAACTGTTAATGTCATTGTGTCGCCTTTTACACAGCTCTTTTGTTTCTTTAGACCTTGAGCAGCGTGGTCAGCGATCATACCGTTTCCACCGAAGAATGAATTTACATATAGTGCAGAATTTTCATTATCTACGATTTCTTGGTATTGGCTTTGTTTGCCAGTGTATAGAGGCATAGAGTATCCAACTCTTGCGATATTGATTGAACCAACTTTTGTTCCTGTAGTTTTTGTAGCTGTTGCGCTTGCTGTTTTTGGAGCTGTTTTTGTTTTAACCCATTTACCAGTTGCATCAACGTAGTAGTTACCAATCCACTTATTTGTAGCCATTACTCCATCAGATTGTACATAGTAATTACCAATCCATTTATTTGTTACCATGTAACCATTCTTATCGAAGTAGTAGTATTTACCGCTGATTTTTTTCCATTGGTTTTTTGGATATGTACCATTAGCGTTTTGGTACCACCATTTACCATTTGATTTTTTCCAGCCAGCTTTTACTGTAGCTTTGTTTACTGTTACTAGATTGTTTGTTGAAGATAAAGAAAACTGCTGTTTAGCTTCAACCTTGGTAGTGCAAGAAAAATACAGTACCATCATCAATACAGCAGTTGTTAATAATTTAGCTAGTTTTTTCATAGTAGAAACCCCCACATTTCTGTACTACCTATCTGGTAGCCTACAGCGTGTTTGTCTACGAGATTTCTACACCTATATAATACATCAAATAAATTCGAATGCAAGTACTTTTATAAAATTTTTTTATTTTTATTAATTTCCCTTTATTTATGCGCTTTTTTTCACATTCATTATTCCCCAGGAAATAAAAAAACAGTTTATTTATGATTCTTTAAACTGTTTATTTACTCATTTTATCCTCAATTTTTGTTACTAATGCTTCTAGTTTCTGATAGAAAGCATCATCCTTTGATCCAAATATCTTCTCTTCCCATTCAATAATATTATTTTCTAGATCTCTTATCACATTTTCGCCTAATTCTGTTAAGAAGAGTCGATATTCTCTACGATCTTCTGGATTGACTGTTCTTGTGATAAGATTCGCTGCGACAAGTTTGCTGACTAGCTTCGCAACTGAGCCTTTATCCATAAATAGGAATTTACATATACCATCCTGACTGATTCCAGGACATCCACTAACAGCTAAACATATATTGTATTGCATATTTGTTAGATCCGCATTCGTTCCTAATTTGTTTTTCGAATCACTCCAACATTGTTTGGAAATTCTCATTAATCTTTGAATCAACTTGTGTTCATTTTTCTCGTTCATGGTGTTTTCCCTTCGTTTTATACAAATTTGGTGTTTTGTATAACAGTTAATTATAATTGAATTTGTTGTTGATTCAATAGTTTTTTTAATATTCTCATAAAATTCAGAATTATTCGAAATTATGGAATTCTTCCATTGATTTTCCAGACTCAAATATTTTCTTGGCTTCCTCTTTTCCTACATATCGATAACTCCAAGGATTGTAATTAATATGTGT
>CACXEN010000211.1 GCA_902766675.1 uncultured Erysipelotrichaceae bacterium | reverse complement strand
TTAGCTGCTGGCTTTTTAGCTACTGCTTTCTTAGCAGCTGGTTTTTTAGCTGTTGTTTTCTTTACTACTTTTTTAGCAACAGGTTTTTTAGCAGCAGTTTTCTTTACTGCTTTTTTAGCTGCTGGTTTTTTAGCAGCTGGTTTTGCTGCAGCTTTTTTAACTGTTTTCTTTACTGCCATATTCCTATTTTTTTCCTTTCTTAGTTTTTTTGGCTACCTTCTTAGTAGATTTTCCTAGACGAATAGCAGCTTGTGCAGCGGCTAGTCTAGCGATAGGTACACGGTATGGAGAACATGAGACGTAGTCTAAACCAACCTTATTGAAGAATTCGATAGAAGCTGGATCACCACCGTGTTCACCACAGACACCTAAATGGATGTCTTTACGAGTGCTACGTCCTTTTGTAGCAGCCATTTCAACGAGTTGTCCTACACCATCAACATCTACGTGTGCAAATGGATCTAATTCATAGATATTCTTACCATAGTAATCATCTAAGAATTTACCAGCATCATCTCTAGAGAAGCCAAATGTCATTTGTGTTAAGTCATTTGTACCGAATGAGAAGAATTCAGCTGTTTCAGCTAGCTTATCAGCTTCTAAAGCAGCACGTGGAATTTCAATCATAGTACCAACTTTGTAGTTCAATTTAGCTTTCTTAGATTTGATTACTTCATCTGCTGTTTCACGAATGATATTTGCAACATAATCAAGTTCTTTCTTTTCACCTACTAATGGAACCATAATTTCAGGAACTAGATTCCATTTTGGATGTTTTTTATTTACTTTGATTGCTGCATTGATGATAGCACGTGCTTGCATCGCACCAATTTCTGGATAAGTAACATCGAGACGGCATCCGCGATGTCCCATCATTGGGTTGAATTCATGTAATGCTTCAGCTGCTTTTTCGATATCAGATACTTTAATACCCATATCTTTAGCAACTTCTTTCATTTCTGCAGTTGTCTTTGGTAAGAATTCGTGTAGAGGTGGATCCAATAGACGAATTGTTACGCTACGACCTTGCATTGCCTCAAAGATTCCTTCGAAATCCTTTTGTTGATAAGGTTCAAGTTTCTTTAAAGCTTTAGCACGTTGTTCATCATTTTGAGATACACATAGTTCACGAATAGCTAGAATTCTTTCTGGTGTATTGAAGAACATGTGTTCAGTTCTAACTAAACCAATACCTTCAGCACCGAATTCAAGTGCTTTCTTCGCATCACTTGGAGTATCTGCATTCGTTCTAATCTTTAGTGTACGTCTAGCATCTGCCCAATCCATAAACTTCTTAAAGTTTCCAGAAATAGTAGCAGGTACTGTTTTAATTGCGCCACTATAGACTGTTCCTGTAGATCCATCAACAGAAATAATTGTTCCTTCTTTGTATGTCTTTCCACCAACTGTGAATGTTTTCTTAGCTTCATTTACAGATATGTCACCACATCCGCTTACACAGCAAGCTCCCATTCCTCTCGCAACAACAGCTGCGTGACTAGTCATTCCTCCACGTACTGTTACGATTGCTTCAGAAACATGCATACCTTCAATATCTTCTGGAGATGTTTCTAGACGAAGTAGAACTACTTTCTTTCCTGCGTCAGCTTGCTTCTTAGCTTCGTCAGCTGTAAATACGACAGCACCACAACCAGCACCAGGAGATGCTGCTAGACCTCTAGCAATAATGTTGCTTTGGTTAGCTTTTAGATCTTTTGCATCGAAAGTTGGATGCAATAAATCATCAAGTTGCTTAGGCTCTACCATTAGTAGTGCTTGGTCTTTTGTTACTAGACCTTCTTTTTCCATATCAACAGCGACTTTTAATGCAGCTGCAGCAGTTCTTTTACCGTTACGTGTTTGTAACATGAATAATTTGCCATGCTCGATTGTGAATTCCATATCTTGCATGTCATGATAATGCTTTTCAAGTCTCTTGCAAATCTTAACGAATTCATTATATGCACTTGGAATAGTCTTCTTTAATTCAGAAATTGGTTGTGGTGTACGAATACCAGCAACAACGTCTTCACCTTGTGCGTTCATTAAGAATTCACCGAATAATTTATTTTCACCAGTAGCTGGGTTACGTGTAAATGCAACACCAGTACCGCAGTCATCACCCATGTTACCAAATACCATGGATTGTACGTTTACAGCAGTGCCCCAACTATCAGGAATATCATTCATTCGACGATAGAAGATTGCACGTTCGTTATTCCAAGAACGGAATACTGCTTCAATTGAACGTTCTAATTGAACGCTTGGGTTTTGAGGGAAATCTTCCTTCAAATTCTTTTTATAGAAAGCTTTAAATCTTTTAGCGAGCTCTTGCATGTCATCGCCATCAAGATCTAAGTCGTCTTTAATTCCTTTTTTGTCTTTTACTTCATCAATTATTACTTCGAATAAAGACTTATCTAGACCCATAACAACGTCTGAGAACATTTGAATGAATCTACGATATGAGTCGTAGGCAAAACGTTTGCTTCCAGATTGTTCTTCAACAACCTTTACCACTTCATCATTCATACCTAAATTTAAAATTGTATCCATCATACCAGGCATTGATGCACGAGCACCTGATCTTACAGAAACTAATAATGGATTTTTTAAATCACCAAGTTTCTTACCTGTATGTGTTTGAAGCCATGCTAATTGCTTATGAATTTGAGATAGAATTTCTTTATTAATTTTCTTTCCATCTTTGTAATAAGCAGTACATGCTTCTGTTGTGATTGTGAATCCTTGAGGTACAGGCATTCCTAACTTTGACATTTCAGCTAAGTTAGCACCCTTACCACCAAGTAGTTCACGCATCGTTCCGTCACCTTCGGAAAATTTGTAAACATACTTTTTTGTAGCCATATAGCCTCCTATTTTTACTATATAGAATTATAAAACATGCAATATTGTTAGACAAGTTTATTTATTATATTTTCAATACATTTAAAGCATGCTTGCATGAAATCAAAAAAGCGTATCGCTACGCTTTTTACATATACTTATTTATGAACTCGAATATTGTGTTGTAATAGTTCTCATTCAATTTCGTTTCATTACCTTTTGTGTCTTGAATCGTAAATAATTCTTTATCTGCATTACATGCATAATAATTATCGAATACCATACTTGCAGGAATGAATTCATCTTCCATGCCATGAATGAAAAGTGTTGGCGTATTGCTGAGTGACACTTGTCGTTTTGTGCTTACTTCCGATAAAGAATAATGCAATAGATTTTTCACAAATAAATTAATCGCAGGTAATAATAAATTACCATCAACCTTCAGATATCTTTTGATATTATGCAACACAAAATCTTGTGCTTCACTAAAGCCACCATCTTCAATTGCACATTTCACATTATCAGGTATATATTCTCCTAATGTATTGAGAATAGTAGTTGCGCCTAAATTGATACCATATAATGCAATTTCTGCTTTTTCATCTTTCGATAAAAGATAATTCACCCAACTAATTACATCGTAATGCTCATTCCAACCTAGTCCAGTATAAGAACCTTCTGACATACCTGAACCACGATTATCCAAAGCTAAAATATTAAATCCTCTATGATCTGCTTCCCATAGAATATCTAACATTGTTAGAATGCTGCCATTAAAACCTGGCACAACAATTAGCCATTTATGACTTCCACCATTATTCATGATTCTTATTCCATGAAGTTTTAAGCCATCATATGAATCAATAAAATCATCTTCTCTAGTGGAATGTTCAAACCAATCATATTTTTCATTTTCATCATTTGAATCAGATTCAATTCCGCTATATATTTTTGAATTTTGTAAGTCAAACAAATTACGGAAAATGTAGTAGCCAAGACCAACATAAGAAGCTCCACCGACTACTGCTGTTGTACCTGCAATTTTTAATAATGTATGTTTCTTTTCCTTAGCCATCGTCTACCCTTTCTTTTAAAATATTATATCATGATTGTTTTTCTTCTAATACTGATAATCTCGCAATAATAGTTTCGTATTGCTTTTGATAAGCTGCTTGTTTTTCCTTTTCTAAATCAATTTTTTCTTGTGGTGCTTTTTCTAAGAATCCTTTGTTGTTTAGAATACCATTTGAACGAGCAATTTCTTTTTCTAAACGATTCTTTTCATCTTTTAATTTCTTCAATTCTTCTTCAGGAGAACTTAAGTCTTCACTTGGAATATGAAGTGAGCCATTCTCTATTGTTTCAACAGCTAAATCACCATCATATTCAGGACACCACTCAACCTTCGCCATCTTTTCAAGAATTGATTTCATTTGCTCATTTAAGCTAACAGTATTACCATCAAGATCTTGTATTTTAACACGCAAGATTGCGGATGGTTTTAAATCATTTACACGTTTTACTTCACGAATCTTTTGGATTGCAGAAAGAATTCTTTCCATATCATCCAAATTCATCTCTTCTAAATCATT
>CACXEN010000210.1 GCA_902766675.1 uncultured Erysipelotrichaceae bacterium | reverse complement strand
TTTGTAAATTATTTTCAGAAAAATATGTAAATTCTGTGAAAATTCTGTTGATTTTCATATTTCCCATCCATATAATTGTCTTATTCAATAAAAAGAAAGAATAGAGGGAATGAAAATGAATTTTAAGAAAATGTTAAAAGGAGGATTCGCTACTGTGATGGCAGTCGCAATGATTGCATGCGGTAGCTCTAACTCAGAATCCGGTAATGCATCAGAATCTGCTAATGCAATTAAACTTGGTCTGTCTGGTCCATTAACAGGTGGAGCAGCAATTTATGGACAAGCAGTACAAAGAGGTGCTGAAATTGCATTAGAAGAAGTGAATGCGAAAGGCGGCGTACAATTCGTATTGAATACACAAGATGATGAAGCTGATCCAGCAAAAGCACCTAATGCATATGGTGTATTAAAAGACTGGGGTATGCAAATTTCTATGGGTAACGTAACATCTGGTGCAGGTGCTGCAGTTTCTGCAGATTATCAAGCTGATAAAATCTTTGCAATAACTCCATCTGGAAGTTCTATGGATGTTATCTATAATTCAAACACAAATGAATACTATGGAAATGTATTCCAAATGTGCTTTACAGATCCTAACCAAGGTGCAGCTAGTGCACAATATCTAAAAGAGCATCCTGATCTAGGTTCTAAAGTAGCTATTATTTGGAAGAATGACGATCCATATTCAACAGGTGTACATGATAAGTTTGTGGAAGAAGCTAAGAATGTTGGATTAGAAATCGTATGTGAACCAACATTTGATTCTTCAAATGAAAAAGACTTCGCAGTACAAATTAAGACAGCACAAGATGCTGGAGCAGATATTTTATTCCTACCTATATATTACGAACCAGCAGCAGCTGTTCTTGTTGCGGCTAATCAAGCTGGCTATAAGCCAACAGTGTTCGGTGTAGATGGTCTAGATGGTCTATTAGGTGTTGAAGGCTTTGATACAAGCCTTGCAGAAGGTGTATATCTATTAACACCATTTAGCGCAGATGCAACCGACGAAAAGACAGCAAACTTTGTAAAGAAATATCAAGAAAAGTATGGTGAAGTACCAAACCAATTCGCAGCTGACGCATATGATGTAGTTTATGCATATGCACAAGCATGTGAAGCAGCTGGTATTACAGCTGATATGAGTGCTGAAGAAATTTCTGGAAAAATGATTGAACAATTTACATCTATGACATTTGATGGTATTACTGGTAGTGAAATGACATGGGCAAAAACTGGTGAAGTTTCTAAAGAACCAAAAGCCATGGTAATTCAAAACGGTGTCTATGTAGGTGTTCAAGACTAATTTATTAAAATAAGACTTTGATTTTGAAGGTTGCCAATATATGATTAATTGGTAACCTTTATTATTGTATATAGGAAGGAAAGGAGGAAACTATGGCCTTTTTGTCTTATCTATTTAGTGGCCTAAGTTTAGGTAGCGTATATGCGATTATTGCATTAGGTTATTCCATGGTTTATGGTATCGCAAAAATGTTAAACTTCGCTCATGGTGATGTCATCATGATTGGCGCTTATATTTCATATTTTGTGATGGCATCATTTGGATTGCCAGTATATGTCGCAGTCATCGCAGCAATAGCTGTATGTGTAATCCTAGGTGTAACAATTGAAAGATTCGCATATAAACCATTGCGTCAAGCACCTAGTTTAGCAGTATTAATCACTGCAATTGGTGTAAGTTATTTTTTACAAAATGGTGCACAATTGTTGTGGTCATCATCCGCAAAAATGTATCCAAGTGTTTTCGGCAATGGTCAATTACATTTATTTGATGGGCAACTATCTATTTCATATTTAACAATTATCACAATTCTGGTGTGCATATTCGTCATGGTTTGTCTCTCTCTATTTATCAATAGAACAAAAACAGGATCCGCAATGCGTGCCTGTTCAGAAGATAAAGGTGCTGCAACATTGATGGGAATTAATGTGAATCGCATTATATCTATTACATTCGCAATTGGCTCAGGATTAGCTGCTATTGCGGCAGTATTATTCTGTGCACAATATCCAGCTGTATCACCTACACTTGGTTCTATGCCTGGTATTAAAGCATTTACTGCTGCAGTATTCGGTGGTATTGGATCTATTCCTGGTGCGTTTTTAGGTGGACTTGCGCTTGGCATTATAGAAACACTAACAAAAGCATATATCAGTACACAATTAAGTGACGCAATTGTATTTGCGGTTTTGATTGTGGTATTACTTATCAAACCAACTGGCTTGTTAGGTAAAAAGATTAGAGAGAAGGTGTAGGATGAAGACAATATTTGATAAAAAACATATTTCTAGAACGACTACATACTTACTAGTTATAGTTGCATATATTGTATTAACAATCTTGCAAAAGACTGGTAATTTAGGTTCTCTATTCTCTGGTCTTCTTGTGCCAGTATGCTGTTTCATCGTTGCTGGAATCGGATTAAATCTAAATGTTGGTATTTCAGGAGAGTTAAACCTTGGTCAAGCTGGATTCATGAGTGTTGGTGGATTTACAGGTGTTATCGTTTCAGGTGCTTTATCCACTATGATTCCAAATGGAATAATTCGTTTGATTATTGTAATCATTTGTGGAGCAATTGTAGCTGGTATATTTGGTTATTTGATTGGTATTCCAGTGTTGAAACTACAAGGTGACTATTTGGCAATTGTAACACTTGCCTTTGGTCAAATCATTATGAGTTTAATCAATAACTTATATATTGGAATTGATAAAAATGGATTCCAAGTTAGTTTCATCAACAATACATTAGAGTTGGGCGAAGGAGGACGTGTGCTTCTAAGTGGCCCAATGGGAGCCAATGGTATTGATAGAATTGCGACATTTACTGCAGGTATCATTCTTGTATTAGTTGCTTTAGCAATTGTATATAACTTAATGTATAGCAGAAATGGTCGTGCAATTATGGCCACAAGAGATAATCGTATTGCGGCTGAATCGATTGGTATTCATGTAGCGAATACAAAGATGTTGGCATTTGTGACATCTGCTAGTTTAGCAGGTGCTGCAGGTGCATTATATGGAATGAATTTCTCTACATTGATGCCACTGAATTTTGACTTTAACTCATCCATCTTAATACTTGTATATGTTGTATTAGGTGGATTAGGAAATATGAAGGGTACAATTATTTCAACAGCAATCTTGATGGTACTTCCAGAATTATTGCGATCACTACAAAACTATCGAATGATTATTTATGCAATCATATTAATTCTAATTATGCTTGTATCAAATAATGCGACAGCGAAAGAAAAAATTTCGGGATTATTTAAATTCTTAAAGAAGAATAAAGCGGAAGGAGTTGAGGCAAATGAGTGAAAACAATAAAGCTCCAATTCTCGAAGTGAGAGATTTAGGAATTGACTTTGGAGGATTAACAGCTGTAAATGATTTAAATCTAACAGTGTATCCAGAAGAAATCGTTGGTTTAATTGGACCAAATGGTGCAGGTAAAACAACAGTATTCAATCTTCTTACAAAAGTATATCAACCAACAAGAGGTACGATTAAACTCTGTGGAGAAGATATCGGTAAAATGACAACAATAGATGTTTCTAAAGCAGGTATTGCGCGTACATTCCAAAACATTCGTTTATTTATGAATATGAGTGTATTGGATAATGTACTATGTGGAATGCACAACGAAACAAAATATTCCCCATTTACAGGAATATTACGATTACCTAAATACTATTCCCAAGAAAAAATGATTGAAGAACGTGCAATTCAATTGTTAGATATCATGGATTTAAAAGATGATATGGACTTGATGGCAGGTAATCTACCATATGGTGCACAACGTCGCTTAGAAATCGCACGTGCATTAGCGACTAGTCCAAAGTTGTTGTTGCTGGATGAGCCTGCAGCAGGAATGAATCCACAAGAAACAGAAGAGCTCATGAATACAATTCGATTTGTAAGAGATCATTTCAAGATTGCAATATTATTAATAGAGCATGATATGAAACTAGTTATGGGTATTTGCGAAAAGATTACAGTATTAAACTTCGGTATGATGTTAGCCCAAGGAACACCGGATGAAATCCAAGCAAACCCAGAAGTAGTAAAGGCATATCTAGGAGAATAACAATGTTAGAAGTGAAAGATTTAGTTGTAAAATACGGCATGATTGAAGCAATCAAAGGAATTTCATTTCATGTAAATGAAGGAGAGATTGTGACATTAATCGGGGCTAACGGAGCTGGTAAAACAACAACACTACAAACAATATCTGGTTTATTAAAACCAGCTAGTGGAGAAGTTCTTTTAGAAGGCAAAAGTCTTACAAAGATCAATGCGAATAAGATTGTTTCACTTGGCTTAGCACAAGTACCAGAAGGTAGAAGAGTTTTTGCCCAACAAACAGTATTAGAGAATCTAAAACTTGGTGCATACTCTAGAAATGACAAAGAGGAAATTGAAAAAGACTTGGAAAATGTCTTTGAATTATTCCCTCGTTTGAAAGAAAGAGAATCGCAACTTGCTGGAACACTTTCTGGTGGTGAACAACAAATGTTAGCAATGGGAAGAGCTTTAATGGCTAGACCAAAGATTATGTTGATGGATGAGCCATCTATGGGTTTATCACCATTACTTGTAAAAGAAATCTTCCGTATTATTGAAAATATTAATAAACAAGGAACAACAGTTTTACTTGTTGAACAAAATGCGAAGATGGCATTATCTATTGCGAATAGAGCATATGTAATAGAAACTGGTAAAATAACATTAGAAGGTACTGGTGCAGAATTGGCTGCCAGTGAAGAGGTAAGAAAGGCTTATCTTGGAGGATAAATTATGTACGTAAAAGATCATATGACAAAAAATCCAGTCACAATTAAAAAAGATGCATCTGTTTCAAAAGCAATTGAACTTATGCAACAAGGTGGCTTCCATCGTTTACCAGTGGTAGATGATGAGAATCATTTAATTGGCTTGATTACTGAAGGACAAGTAACAGATGCTTCCGGGAAAAACACGACATCTCTTTCTATTTATGAACTCAACTACTTATTGTCTCGTACAACAGTAGATGAGGTAATGATAAAAGATGTAAAAACAATATCAGGGGAAGTGTTCTTGGAGGAAGCTGCATCAGCAATGATACATGCCAACATTTCTGTACTACCTGTTGTGGATGAAGAAAACAAAGTTCTTGGAATCATCACTGAGAAAGATATGTTTGAAGCATTTGTTGAATTGATGGGATATACACATCAAGGAACTAAATTTGTATTAGCATGTGAAGATGTGCCAGGTGTATTTGCTAAAGCAGCGAAGTTATTCGCAGATAATGATGCCAATCTTGAATCGTGTGCAGTATATCACAATGATGAAAGAGGTACAGAGGTTGTTATAAAAGCAACTGGTACTATATCTGTTGAAGATATGTTAAAAGTACTAGAAGATAATGACTTCAATGTCACAAGTGTTATTCAAACAAGTGATGAAGGCGAAAAAATTGTTTATCGCTCATAATAAGAAAAGCTTCATGAATCCATGAAGCTTTTATATTTGTAATTGAACCCAATCGCCTTGTTTGAAACGTGTATACAGCAATACGAATCTAGATAATTGATCAGATAGAACACCAATCCAAATTCCATGTAAACCCATATGGAATACAGTTACTAGAAGTATTGTGGTAAGTGAACGAATAAGAGTGACTGATATTAATGACGCAAACAGTGTGTATTTTGCATCACCTGCATCTCTTAAACAACCACCAAATATAACTTGTGATATTTGGAATAATACAATGACCATAATATATCGGAAAATGATAACGCCCATGTCGATGATATGTGCTTCTTGGAAGAATAAAGAAAGAATCCATTTATCAAATAAGAATAAGACAAGTGCTAACATCACAGAAATAAATAGACCTACTCTTTGGCATGTATTTCCATAAGCTTTTGCTTTGGTATAGTTCTTTTCGCCTAATGATCTACCAATTAAAGCAACTGCCGCAACTTGCATGCCATCTCCAAAGGAGAATCCAAGTCCTAAAAAGTTCATACCAACTTGATGGGCCGCAAATGCTTCGGTACCTAATTTAGCAGCTGTTATAGCAGTGACTAAAAAGCCAACACGCATTGCGATATTTTCTATAAAGAAGTTGTAGGCAAGATTATAAATACTTTTTAATTCTTTAAAAGATGGTTTGATGTGATTCTTGATGATATATGGAATTGATACATAACTATCTTTTTTAAATAGAGAATAAACACTCATAAGACAAGCTACTACAGTTCCAAGAACTGTCGCAAAAGCAGCCCCAAATACTTCTAAACGAGGGAAGCCTAATTTACCACCAATGAGTAAATAGTTAAATATGACATTGACGATAGAAGATGTCACATTTGTGGTCATTGCGATACGTGTGTTTCCAGAGCCACGTTGTGCAGCATTGATGACTAAAGAAATCACAGAAAAGAATATGCCTCCGATGATGACTCTAAAATAAGTAACACCAGCTTCTAATGTATCAGCACTTGCGCCTGCAAATGAAATGATTTGAGGCGCGAAAAGAATTCCGATTGTGGATAGAATAATCGTCATGACAACTGTATAAACAATTGCGGTAAGTAATAACTCATTGGCATTTTTTTGGTCTTGTTGGCCACGTCTTCTAGCCACAAGTGCACTTAGTGCAACATTACAAGCAAAAAAGAATGCTAAGAAGATAAACTTTGGCTGGGCAGTTAAACCAACGGAGGCAACCGCAAAGGTGCCTAGTGTAGATACCATTAATGTATCAATAATGCCAGCTAGAGAAACGAAGAAACTCTCTAGCACTGCAGGCCAAGCCATATGTATCGTCTCTTTTAAGAGATTTGATGAGTTGTTCATGAGAAAAATTATAGCACTTATTCACGATATGAATTGAATTCTTTTGCTTGTTTATCACTATTTTAGGAAAAATAGGAATATAATGGTTAAAAGATATATCAAAACGTTTTTTTTCGTTAAAAATAAGCGAAATTAAAGGAAACTATTTCATTACCACCATTTATCTCGCATAATGAGAGTGCACATGTGAAGGAGTACGCATGACAAATATTATAGAAAAAGAAAACAGAGAAATAGAATCACTCTTAGATGGCATACAATATGCGCTTGAAGGATCATCTTCTACAGAAGCAATTGAGAAGATGATTTCGTATGTTGGTGCAGTCACAGGATGTGATCGTATATATATTTATGTGCTAGGTGAAAAAGGCGATTATGAAAATGCCTTTGAATGGTGCAATGCTGGGGTAGCATCAGAAAAAGATTTATTAGCACATATTCCTTTTGAAGTTGTTCATCGTTATTTAATGGAAATGGAAGATCTTCCAGTTTTGATGATTGACAATGTTGAAGAGTTAAAGGATAAAGATAAATATGTATATGACATTCTAAAACAAAGAAATACACGTACATTTGTGGCAGATGAAATTCAATATCGTGGAACGAATCTTGGTTTTATTGGAATTGATAATTTAGATCCAGCACTATTTCATCCATATGAAAAATCAATTATTGCGATTACATATCTCATTGGTGAGATTATGCATAATGATATTATGGAAAAACGTCTGGATAGAATGGGGCTAATCGATAAATTAACAGGCGTTGGAAATAGACATAGTTTATATGAATCTTTTGAAACAACACGTAGAGATAGTGCGGTTGGTTTAGTTTATTTAGATATATTGGGCTTGAAGAGAATCAATGATGAACAAGGTGTGACATATGGAGATAAAGTCATCATTGATACAGCTAATATACTCACAAAATATTTTGGTGATTCAAATGTCTTCCGTATAGAAGGTGATGAATTTGTGGTGCTTAGTTATGGATTGAAAGAATCTTTATTTGAGCATATTCTTTCAGAAGCTAGATTAGAATTAGATGAAAAGAAAATTCCAATTTGCATTGGTTCAGTATATGAAGAGAAACTAAATGCTAATTTAGATAGTCTTTTAAAGATGGCTGACTTACGTCTTTATAATGAGAAAAGAACATATTATCGCAAAGTCAATTTAGAAGAAGTTGCAAAGGAAGAAAAACAAGACGATGTATCCGCACAAGCAATTGATTTAATCTGTGATGTGAATTATACAGCAGATACATATCGTGTGTTATATCGCTATAAAGATTTATATGAAACGATGCAAGATGAGGGTGTATTTAGCGAATACATCAAAAGTTTTGAAAACTGTATTTATGTAGAAGATACTGAAAGTTTTAGGCAATTTTGGAGTGATGGCTTTGAAGAAAGAATTCGCTCTAAGAAAACTGGTGAATTATCCATTGAATATCGTTTGATGGATCGCGATGGAGATTGGTATTGGGCAAGAGAAACAGTATCACTTGTGGATAGTGATGATGATATTTTGCGTTTGATTTGTACGGTAAAGAATATTTCATCCATCCATAAATCAATTTCACTATTGGACTTAGATGGAAAACTAGAAACTTCTAGAGAAGGAGCACAAATTGATTTATATTCACAAGACGAAGCTTTTTCACGCGCAGATAATTGGATTGAAAAAACAAATGTTACAGAAGTCGCAATGATTGCGATTGATTTGAATAATTTCAAATTATATAACAGTATTTTTGGAAGAAAATCTGGTGACCGCTTATTAGAAATGGTTGGCGAAGTTGTAAAAGATACCGTACAAAAATATGGTGGTGTTGGTGGCTACATGGGTGGCGATAACTTCTTATTGATTATTCCAAGTGACAAGCTAAAGCGCAGTGTCATGAAAGAACAGATTGAAAACCAAATAGAAAGATTGAGTTTACCAAATGGTTTCTCACCAAGCTTTGGTGTATGTATTACAAAAGATAAAACTCTTTCAGCAAGAGTATTATATGAAAGAGCATTACTAATGATAGGAACAATACGTAGTTCTTATACAGATCATGTCGCATTCTTTGATGAGCGTGTTTATTTACAATCCCAACAAAACCAATTATTACTCATGGATATTGAAAAAGCGCTAAAGAATGATGAATTCACATTCTTCTTACAACCAAAAGTAAATATGCGCACACGCAAGATTGTTTCATTTGAAGCACTTGTTAGATGGGTAAGAAATGGGGAAGTAATTTCTCCAACTGGATTTGTGGATTTGATGGAAGATACTGGATATATTCATGAATTAGATTTATATATTTGGGAATCCGTATGTAAATATCAAAGAGAATTGTTGGACCAAGGAAGAATGCCTGTTCCAATTTCAGTAAATGTATCTAGAGCAGACTTCCACTTTGGGAATGTTGCAAAAAACATTATTGATTTAACAAATAAATATGATTTAAATCATAGTTTATTCCAATTAGAAATCACAGAGAGTGCATTCGCAAGAGACCCAGAAATTATTAATAAGGCAACTTCAAAGTTGCATGATAATAACTTTACGATTTTAATGGATGATTTTGGTAAAGGATATTCATCTTTAAACTCATTGCGTGAAATGCACGTGGATGTTTTGAAACTAGATAAAAAATTTATCGAAGGAATGGATGAAGATGCGGCCAATAAAAATATCATAGATAGTATTATTCGTATGGCGCACTTGATGAAAATCCATGTTGTGGCAGAAGGTGTAGAATCACAACAACAAGTAGAAAACTTATTAGAACTACATTGCCGATACGCACAAGGTTATTACTTCTATGGTGCATTAACAAAAGAAGAAGCGATGAATCTCATCTATGAAGAGAATATCGAAAGAGGACAAGTACAATTAGAATTACAACGTATTGAAGATGTGCACTTCGATGAACTTGTCGACAACAAACTAATTACCGCAAACCAATTGAATAAGATGATTGGTGCTCTAGGTGTTGTTCGCTTAGAAAAGAATAAAGTTGAGATTGTACAGATGAATTCAGAATGTGCAAAATTATTCGATATTCCAGAAGAAGACGATAAAGAAAGAGAACGCAAAGCACGTTCTGCGCAATTAGAAAAGATAATGTCACTCCGCAC
>CACXEN010000209.1 GCA_902766675.1 uncultured Erysipelotrichaceae bacterium | reverse complement strand
ATTTCTAGAATCTCTTCTAAAGCTACAGCTTCATCAGATTTCGCAGGTGCTGCTTCTTCAACTGGCTTCTTTGCTTTATTCATTGATTTAACAATCATGAATAGTACAAGTGCCATGAGTACAAAGTTGATAATTGCTGAAATAAATGCACCAACACCTAATGAAACAGTATCTGTTAATGGAATTACCACTTCACTTAGGTCTGCTTGGAAAATTAGGCCAATAATAGGATTGATAATGTTTTCAATGAATGCTGTAATAATTGCTCCAAATGCTGTCGCAATAATTACACCTATTGCCATGTCCATCACATTTCCCTTTAGTGCGAATTCTTTGAATTCATCCATAAATTTTTTCATAAATATCCTCCATTAATGCTTTTATATTCTGTGTATCATCATCAAGGATCAGATAGCTTCCATCACAATATAAGTTATCTCCATGATAAGCTTCAGATTCTTTTATAAACACATTGCCATTATTATAAATCAATTTATAAATATTTCCATGGAAATTGCTCATAGCATTTACCTTTTCTTCAAGGAATCCTTCTTTAATAATCATTAGATTTCTTTTACCATAAACAAATTTATATACAAATGGTTTAAATCCATATCGATTCTTGAAAGATTCTAATAAATCTAATATTTGATTATCATTTAATTCACTCGATAAAATTGAAGATACAATACCACTTTTACTTAACAAATAAGCTAAAGCATATGAATTCATAATATTTAATGACATACCACCAATACAATCTTCATGTTCTCCATATAAACATCCAACTTCATTCAATATTGCATTCTTATAGATGCCATCTACTTTTTTCTCATCAACAATATCAGTTTCCAAATCATATGTATTTAAAACATTTGCATCATCGATTGGTTGTTTAGAATATACTAATAATTTTTTGAAGTCATATTCCTTTGGTTGTAAATCAATCTTTTCTTCACTAATTATTTTTCTTGTATTACGGAAACATCTAATATCTTCCAATTGTTGGATAGCATCTCTTCTAGATTGATTCAATATACTTTTTGGAATAAATATATCATCTAAAACACCTTCAATATGATTCAATTGAAAAGCAGTATCTCCTAGCTTTGACAAACTATTTACAACATCTTTATATTCAAGAGGTGCATTCTTTGCTTTATCACATATATAATTAGATTCAAAATAGATTGTATTATCATTATCATCTTTTATTTCCAATTTTAAAGGTTGGTTTACTTTCGCTTCAAAATCAATAGAAATATTGATCTTTCTAGGACTTGATTCAATTTCACGATTAATTTCATTCATTAAATGATAATCCGTTGTTTTATGTAATTTATCATTGATCACTGGTTTACCTTCACTACAATTCAACCAAACTAAATCACCTTTTTCAGCCTGATTCACAAATAAGCCATTCTTTTCAATGACAACTGCAGTTAAACCTATGTCTTCTTTTTCATTAATAATTCTTAAACCGTCATGTTGATGCAATGTATCACTTAGCTTTACTTGAACGCGTCCATTTTTATAGTTTTTAACAACACCAATTTCTACACCCATATGATTAGGACGATAATGATTCATTCTATTTTCAACATTTTGATTAAACACATGTCCTAATGAGAATCCACGATTAAATAGTAAATGTAATTCTTTTAATCTTTCTTCGCTCACAAAATATTGTTCATTATTATAATAAGCATCAATCGCTTCTCTAAATGTTTTTACAACTAAATAAACATACTCTTTTCGTTTCATTCTTCCTTCAATTTTGAGACTATTAACACCAGCCTCAATAAGACTAGGAATTTCATTAATTAAATTTAAATCTTTTGGGCTTAAAACATAATCGCCATTTTTAAAGGAAGAACCATCTTCTTTAAAATATTTCATTCTGCAGAATTGCGCACACATTCCTTTATTTGCGGAACGATTCTTTTCTACAGCACTGAATAAACATTGACCACTATAACTAATGCATATTGCGCCATATCCAAATACTTCAATTTCCATTCCAGTTTTAGAAGCTTGTTTGATTAAATCTAAAGAAGATTCTCTAGCTAAAACAACTCGTTTCGCTCCTTCATTTTGCATATATTTTACGCCAGCAAAATTATGAACATGCATTTGTGTACTGCAATGAATATCTAATTCTGGATATATATTTTTAATATAGGAAAACAATCCCAAATCTTGTACAAGAACTGCATCAGCATGATTGTTATAAACAAATTCTATTTCTTTTTTAATTTGATTAAATTCATTTTCTGTTAAGAGTGTATTAAAAGTAACATATACTTTTACACCATATAGATGACAATATTGAATAGCTTCTATAAATTCTTCATGAGAAAAATTACCAGCAAATGCACGCGCACTATACTGCTTTAGTCCTAAATATACTGCATCACATCCACCTTGCACTGCCGCAATCAATGATTCCATATTTCCTGCAGGCGCAAGTAATTCAATCTTTTTCATCTAAGCACTCCTTCACTATTTTATAGTATTGCACTAAATCATCAATACTCATCTTTGCATTTGCACTAGATGTAGATGGTAAAGCAATATGATTGATATCAATATGTATATATTTTTGATATAAGTCACTCGCTTTTTTACCTGTTGTAAATATAGTAGTAATATTCGTATCTTTCATTAAACCCTCAATATCATTGACTTCAACATCACTGATTGAAGCATCCGAAGATCCATTAATTTTGCAAGAAGCTACTACATCCCATAATGCAATATGTTTTCTCAATAAGAATTCTTCTTTATCTAGAATGGTTTCTTTGAATAATACTTCCATAACCTTCCAAAAGCGATTTGTAGGATTTGCATAATACATCATTTCTTTTCTAGATATTTGAGAAGGAAAAGAACCTAGTATTAATACTTTACTAGATTCATTATAAATAGGTTTTAATGGATGAATTATCTTATTTGTCATTTTCAAATTCTTTCGCAAGTCCACCTGTAGAAGTTTCTTTTAATTCAATCGGTATTTGTTTACCAGTTTCATTCATTGTGTCTACTACCATATCAAAAGATACTAAATGTTCACGTATTTTAGACATATGTTTCGCTAATATAGCAGAATCATAAGCTCTTAAAACACCCATTGCATTTCTTTCAATACATGGAATCATTACATATCCCATAACTGGATCACAAGTTAACCCTAAATTATGTTCCATACCAATTTCCGCCGCATATTCAATTTGATTGATATCCAAACCCATTAAATATGCAAAAGCTGCACTTGTCATAGATACCGCTGCACCTACTTCCGCTTGACATCCTCCTACAGCACCTGAAATTGTTGCATTATGTTTGATTAAATTACCAAATAGTCCACCAAT
>CACXEN010000208.1 GCA_902766675.1 uncultured Erysipelotrichaceae bacterium | reverse complement strand
TTTGATGAGCCAACAGCTGTATTAACACCACAAGAAATTGATGAGCTCATGCAAATCATGAAAAACTTGGCTGCGGAAGGAAAATCCATTCTATTCATTTCACATAAGTTAAATGAAATTATGGCAGTCGCAGATCGAGTTTCTGTATTGAGACGTGGTAAATATATTGGCACAGTTGATGTCGAAGGTATTACCCAAGATGAGTTATCTCGCATGATGGTAGGCCGTGATGTAAAACTTGTTGTAGATAAGGGTGAAGCTCATCCAAAAGATGTCATATTAAAAGTAGAAGATATGACAGTCGCTTCTAAAGTACATAATAATAATGCAGTAAAGAATGTTTCATTAGAAGTAAGACAAGGCGAGATTGTATGTATCGCTGGTATTGATGGAAATGGCCAAACAGAATTTGTATATGGTCTAACAGGTTTAGAACCATTGGTAAGCGGAAAGATTACATTGTGTGGTGAGGATATATCTCACGCTTCAATCCGTGAAAGATCAAAGCATATGAGCCATATTCCAGAAGATAGACATAAACATGGTTTAGTTCTAGATTATCCACTAGATTACAACATGGTCTTACAAAGATATTGGCAACCAGAATTTACAACTAGTGCAGGTTTCTTAAAGAAGAAAGAGATTCGTGAATATTCTGAAAGATTAGAAAAAGAATATGACGTAAGAAGTGGACAAGGATCTATCACAATTGCTAGAAGTATGTCTGGTGGTAACCAACAAAAAGCAATTATCGGACGTGAATTAGATAAAGACCATGAATTATTAGTGGCAGTACAACCTACACGTGGCTTAGACGTAGGTGCGATTGAAGGTGTACACAGACACTTAATTGAAGAAAGAGATGCAGGTAAAGCAGTATTACTTGTATCACTAGAATTAGAAGAAGTAATGAATGTATCAGATCGTATCCTAGTTATGTATGAAGGTGAAATCGTTGGTGAGGTTGATCCTAAGAAAACAACACCAGAAGAATTAGGCTTATACATGGCTGGTGCGAAGAGAGATGAGAAGGGAGCGTAAGGAAGATGAAAGAAAAGAAAAGTTTTTTAAGAAATCCATCTACGCAAGCCATTCTTACATCTCTGTTATGTATTGTGATCGGTTTGTTAGTAGGATATATCGTATTACTACTTATTAACCCAGCTGGAGCAGGGGATGCGATTAAAACAATCGTCATTAACTTCATGTCAAGAAACTCTGGTGCAGCGAGATTAAAAGCATTAGGTAATACACTAGCAAAAACAGCACCACTATTAATGTGTGCACTATCTGTTTGTTTCTGCTACAAAGTTGGATTATTCAATATTGGAGCAGCTGGACAATATGAAGCAGGTGCATGTCTAGGTTTATATGCAGCATTAGCATGGAATTTACCATGGTATCTATGCTTAATCTTAGCTGGCTTAGCTGGTGCATTACTTGGAAGTATTTCTGGTATCTTAAAGGCATATCGAAATGTAAATGAAGTTATTTCCGGTATTATGTTAAACTGGATTACACTTTATATCACAAATACAATTCTATCTAAACCAAATGTCAAAGATATTGCCAGCCCATATACATTAAAAGTTGGTGCGAAAAATCCTGGTGGTATCATTCCAACTGGTGGGTTAGATGCTTTATTCCCAAATAATAAAACGGTTACTCTAGCAATACCACTTGCGATATTATTCGCAATTCTAATTTGGGTAGTTCTAACTAAAACAAAATTCGGTTATGAATTACGTGCAACTGGATTTAATAAAGATGCATCGAAGTATGCAGGTATGAAAGAAAAGAAGAATATTATTGTGACACTCGCAATTGGTGGTGCATTAGCTGGTATTGGTGCAGCATTCTTATTCCTAACTGGATATCAAGAATGGTCTACGACACAAACTAGCGTTCCAGGAATGGGCTTCAATGGTATTGCTGCAACATTCCTTGGTGGTTTGCATCCAATTGGCACAATCTTCTCAAGTTTCTTTATCCAATCAATCTCAGATGGTGGTGCATTAATTGATAAATCAGTATATCCATCACAAATCTCTGATTTGATTTCTTCCTTGATTATTTATCTATGTGGCTTCGTAATGTTCTTTAAATTAACATTCAACCAAATGTTAGATAAAAGAGAAGAAAAGAAAATTGTAGATACAAGATTTGGAGGTGACACTGAATGACGTTACTATTACAATATACAATCATATTCGCAGCAGTATTATCACTGGTTGCGCTTGGTGGCTGTTTCTCAGAACACTCTGGTGTCATTAACCTAGGACTAGAGGGAATCATGGTAATGGGTGCCTTAGGTGGAGCTCTTGCGATGAATATGCTAGATCCAAATTCTCCAGCAATTGTTATTATTCTAGTAACATCACTTGCCGCAATCGCATTTGGCGTTATCTATTCTGTATTACTAGGTGTTGCTAGTATTAACTTCAAGGCTGACCAAACATTAATTGGTACAGCGATGAATCTACTTGCAACAGCAGCAGCTACAGTATTTGTACGTGCTAGAAATGTTGCGATTAATCCAGATAACGTATCATCTAGTTTATCTTATATCAACCAAAAGAAATCACTTCTTGTATATATCAATGGATTTGAATTCAACTGGTTTATGTTATTCGCACTTGTTGCATTAATTATTTCTTATATTGTTTTATATAAGACACGCTTTGGCTTACGTTTACAAGCCTGTGGCGAAAATCCACAAGCTGCAGACTCTGTAGGTATTAACGTATATAAGATGCGTTGGGCAGGTGTATTAATTTCTGGATTATTAGGTGGCCTTGGTGGTATCGTTTATATCACTGCAGGTGTATCTGAATGGAAATTCGATATGGGTGTTGCTGGTTTTGGTTTCTTGTCATTGGCAGTTATGATCTTTGGTCAATGGAAACCACATCGTATTGCATTGGCTGCGATACTATTTGGATTCTTTAGAGCATTATCAAATGTTTATACAGGATTCTCATTCCTAGCAAAACTAGATATCCCAAGTACGGTATATAATATGCTTCCATATATTATCTGCTTGATTATTCTTACATTTACATCTAAGAATTCGAAAGCACCGAAAGCAGAAGGTATACCTTACGATAAAGGTTCAAGATAATAGACTAAGAGGCAGTTTCTGCCTCTTTTTAAAAGGAGAAAGCATGGAAATAAAACAATTATTAGACGCATTACATGTTGCTGAAAGATTAAAAGATACAACAAGACATTGTTATACATCAAAGGGAAGACACGAAAGTGTGGCAGAGCATTCTTGGCGTATTACTTTGATGGCATATTTTATGAAAGATGAATTTCCTGATGTAGATATAGATAAAGTCATTCGCATGTGTATCATTCATGATTTAGGCGAAGCATTTACAGGGGATATTCCTGCATTCAATAAATCAGAAGCAGACACAAAAAAAGAAGATGAACTTCTATTTGCGTGGGTAAAAACATTACCAGAACTATATTGTGAAGAAATGCTTGCTTTATATGAAGAGATGAATGCA
>CACXEN010000207.1 GCA_902766675.1 uncultured Erysipelotrichaceae bacterium | reverse complement strand
TTTTCATATTCCGGTTCTTTTTCTAATAGTTTTTTAAAATCCTTTGCGTCTACTGTATCAGCCACAAATACCACTAGATTTTTATCTTTAGAATATGTGAATTCATTTTTCGTAGTAATACCTGTGACATGTTTTTTATTGAATCCACCTGTTTGCATACCAATCGTAAGTGTTGAAATGATAAAGAAAATGGATAGTATCACAGAAAGAGCTACTGAAGCCTTCGTTAATCTTTTTAAACCTAGTTTTTTTACACCAAAAATAATTACACCAACACCAACAAGAAGTAGAATGATTGAAATTATTTTCTCTGTTTGGAAACTATTCCAATCAATTGTTGTGCCATCGATTGTTGGTAAACTACCACTTAAAAATGTACCTTGAATATATGTGATAACAAGCAGTAACACCGCAATATTTAATAACCATTGATACAATTTTTTATTTATTTTAAATGCCACAAAATAGATAATACAAAGTATTACAAACATCACACCAATAGCTTGTAATAAATATGGAATGATAATACTAAAGTCAAACCAAAAGTCGCTTTGATTTGCGAAAAACATTTCTAATGGCGCATACAAAAAGAATAATAGTACTGCCACAATCACAAGAAGCGCAGAAATAAATCCAATTGGTTTTTCTTTTATTGTTCTTTCTTTCGGCTTATATTTCGCATGTCTTTCTTCATCTTGATATTTAAAATAAATATCATTCGTTTCATAGTTTTTATTAATCTCTTCTATTTCAAAATATTTTATAAACCACTTTTTGATTTTTCTATAAAAGATACTAGCTACAGCTCCTAATGCAACAGCAATGCCTGCTATAGCTTGAATGGAATATGTCACAATGGATGGATCAATATATGCATTCACTTGTATCGTGGTCAACAAAAAAGTATTCGCTAGTAAAAAACTAGCGGCTACTATTTTCACGACTATTTCAAATAGATAAATCTTTTTCACTTCTTTTTCCCAAATCTACTTAATACTATATCTTTCATTTCTATTGCAATTGGAACTTTCGCCATCAACAATGTGACATAATAAGCAACATAATAAAGCAAAGCAGAAACAAGTAATGTTTTAAAGCTGCCCCATCCCAAAAACTTCGTCCAAATCGAAATAGCAATTGCAATCAATAAAGCAACTAGTATTGTTACTACTGGTATCTTTTTAAATGTTTCAATAACATCTTCTTTTAATACAATAAACTGCCATACAAATACAGCAATCTCAGCAATCAGTGTTCCTAAAGCCGCACCAACAGCACCATATCCTGGAATCAATAGTAGATTTATAAATAAATCTATGATGGATCCTGCTAAAACTGAAAACAATACGGTTTTCTCTTTATTCAAAGGAACTAAAATTTGTATACCCATGATATTTGTTAGACCAATACATATCACTGTAGGCATAATAATTTGCATAGGTATTACACCATTAATATATTTATCTCCAGATAAGAATAAAATAGACTCTTTCGCAAAAATGATAAAATAAACAGTCAATGGAATAGATAACAACACTACAAAGTTAAGTGCTTTAGAACTAATTCTCTTAAATTCATCTAGCATTTCATGATCAACATAATAAGAAGATCTTGGCAATAAGACAGCACTCAAAGAAGTAACTAGGCTAACTAAAGCTATCTTAATCTTCACTGCCGCATTATATATACCTACTTCCTCATCACCTTTCATGAAGCCAAGCATAACAGTATCTAAATGCGTATATATTTGTGTAGCACAAGCCATCGCAAAGAATATTCCAATTGCGCTTAAATGCCTTTTGAAATTATATTTGCCAACTTTCTTAAATGAAATCAATTTACGTGCATGTAAAAAGTTAATAATGCCTGCTCCACTAGAAGCTAAAACTGATAATGCGCCATATATTAAATAATCTTCTTTTACATGAATAAGTAAATACATTCCAATTAATGCAATGATTTTAAATAGCACTGAGAATAGTGTAATAAACGAATACTTTTCTAATCCTTTATACAACCATTCCATTCCTATTGCGGATAAAAGAATAGAAGCACTCATTATAAATAACAATGTTCTTTCTTGTTGGAATCTAGTTACAGCAAATGCCATGATAAACAGAACAATATATGAGAATATTGTCATTACAATATTGATTAGAAATAATTCTTGTGCAACTCGGTTTAATTCTTCTTTATCATCTCTGACTTTTGCGATTGCTCGTACTCCATATAGTGGCATACCTAATTGTGCAATAATATTGAAATAGACAATAATACTTGTCGCAAAATCAACTTTTCCAGTACCCACAGGTAATATAATGCGAGAGACATATTGAAATGATATTAACGGAAATAGCAAAGATGACAATGTCAAAATTGCATTCATCATAAAATTCTTTTTTAAAGAGACTTGGTTTTGTTTCATATCCGTTCACTATTATATAGTAAAATCATTATTCGATAAAATACGAAAAAGAATATAAAAGGGAAGATGGTTTTGTTCCTATCTCCCTTTACTTTTACAATTACAAATTATTCAAATATTTTTTTATCTTGTTTTATCCCATTTACCGCTAGCATTTACGTGGTAGTTACCAATCCATTTGTTAGTAGCCATAGCACCACTAGCTTCGACATAGTAATTGCCAATCCATTTACTTGTTTGCATTACACCTGAAGAGTTCATGTAGTAATATTTAGTTCCTACTTTTACCCACCCAGTTTGCATAACACCAGAAGAATTCATGTAGTAGTATTTACCACCTACTTTCACCCAACCTGTTTGCATTACGCCTGAAGAATTTAGGTAATACCATTTACCACCGTCTTTTAGCCAGCCTGTTTGCATATAACCACTCTTATCAAAGTGATACCATTTACCACCAATCTTTTGCCATTTGTCTTCAGATCGAGTACCATCTGTATTTATATAGTTCCAACCTTTTGAATCCTTAATCCATCCAGTGTTCTTCACTGTGATTGTGATCGTGGCTTTTACTTCGCTACCATCTGT
>CACXEN010000206.1 GCA_902766675.1 uncultured Erysipelotrichaceae bacterium | reverse complement strand
CAAGCTGCTAGTGTACTTCATAATCATGCGATTGATCAAGATACACTTTTCCAATTAGCATCTAGTATGGAAGGACATCCTGATAATGTGGCTCCTTCTATATATGGTGGCTTATGTGCAAGTACCCTTTTAGATAATGGGAAATACTTATGTGAATGTTTACCATTTTCTGATAAATGGAAACTTACAGCATTCATTCCAAATATAGAAGTAAGCACACAGGATGCCCGTAATGTATTACCTGATGTTTATACACGTGATGTTGCAGTAAGTAATGCCTGCAAATCCATCCTAGTAGTTCGTGCATTAGAATCAGGTAATCAAGAATTACTCAATCATGCTGGAAATGACGCAATCCATGAACCATATCGAAAAGAACTCATTCCTGATTTTGATAAAATCAAAGATCTTACAGAAAAAGATACCAATGGAAAATTCTTGATTAGTGGTTCTGGATCAACTTGTATTTTATTCCATCAAAATGAATTAAGTGAAAACACAAAAAAAGAAATTCAATCTTTCGATCACGAATGGATGATCAAAGAAGTCAAAGCATCACAAAATGGTGTAGAAATCGAGGAATGTCATGAGTAAAGATTATTATATTATCCATAAAAAACTACTTCCGGATTATTTAGATAAAGTAATCTATGCACGCGAATTATTAGAAACACGTGAAGTTTCTACTGTTATGCAAGCTGTAAAAAAAGCAGGTATTTCAAGAAATACCTACTACAAATACAAAGACTATGTCTTTGATCGAGATAGTGATCGCTTATCTAGACATGCAGTAATTAGTATTATTCTAAAAGATGAAAAAGGTGCTTTAGCTTCCGTCATTAAAGTATTAACAGAAATGCATACGAATATCTTAACGATATCGCAAGCAATTCCAGTAGCACGTAAAGCAAACGTACTCATCTCATTAGACATATCATCTTTAGATGGCACAATCGATACCCTACTAAGCGCATTAAAGAATTTATCTTATACTAGAGCTGTTCATTTAGACGCAATTGAATAAGGAGTGTATATTACACTCCTTTGTTTACTTTAATGTTGCATATAAGACAGCTTTGATTGTGTGCATGCGATTTTCTGCTTCATCAAATTGTCTTGCTTGTGTACCTAGGAATACATCATCACTGACTTCCATAGATTCTAATTTATATTTTTGATAAATCTCTTCTCCGATTGTAGTTTCACGATCATGGAAAGCTGGTAAACAGTGCATAAAGATTGCATTTGGTTTTGCCATCTTCATCAATTTACCATTTACTTGATATCCTTTCAGAAGTTTAATTCTCTTTTTCCATAATTCTTCTGGCTCACCCATAGATACCCAAATATCTGTATATAATACATCGCAATCTTTTGCGCCAACTTTGATATCTTGTGTTAATTCTATTTTTGCGCCTGTTTCTTTCGCAATCTTTTTACATTCAGAAACGAGCTCTTTCGCAGGCATTAATTCTTTTGGGCCACATGCGCAAAATGTCATTCCTAATTTTGCACAAACTACCATAAGTGAATTCGCCACATTATTTCTAGCATCCCCAAAGAATGTTAATTTTCTACCACGTACATCTCCAAACTCTTCTTGCACAGTCAATATATCCGCAAGCATTTGTGTTGGATGGAATTCATCTGTTAATCCATTCCATACAGGTACGCCTGAATACTTCGCT
This sequence comes from uncultured Erysipelotrichaceae bacterium, assembly GCA_902766675.1. Lineage (GTDB taxonomy): Bacteria > Bacillota_I > Bacilli_A > Erysipelotrichales > Erysipelotrichaceae > Bulleidia. Next base: position 375 of record CACXEN010000206.1, on the reverse strand, counting down.
AAATCTTCTACTACAGATTGTTTATAGCCACGATATTCAATGCCATCATACATTCTGCCTAATACCTTTGCAGTATCCGCAAGGGATTCTTTTTTACCCATTTGCGAAGATTGTGGGTCTAAAAATGTAACACCCATGCCTAAGTCTTTTGCGGCAACTTCGAATGCACATCTTGTACGAGTACTTGTCTTTTCAAACAATAATACGATTTGTTTGTCAGATAAATACTTATGTGGTATTCCTGCCATCTTCATTCTTTTAAATTCACTAGATAGCTTTAAAAGATAGCGAATCTCTTCTGGACTATAATCCAATAATTTTAGAAAACTTCTTCCTGCAATATTTACTCCCATAATTCCTCCTTCATTTACTGAT
>CACXEN010000205.1 GCA_902766675.1 uncultured Erysipelotrichaceae bacterium | reverse complement strand
GTTTTTCCATTTGTATAAACATTTGAACCTTCAGCAGTATGTGCTCCAATTGTCCATTGAAGTGTTACTGTTGGTAAATTTGCATCATCAGTTGATGTTGGATTTTCATTATCACCAGGACGCTTTCCATCTTGGTTGTCTTTATCATTCCAATATTTACGTACTAAAACATCCGCAACAATTGGGGAATCTTCAACCGTTAATGTACCACCCTTGTTGTCACTGTTTTGTTGCCAATTTTCAGCAGTTGTTGTGTCATTTCCAAATATTAAATCAAATAATTTTTCCCACCAATTAGTTACATGATCGCCTTCTGGATCCTTTAGTTTTACAGATTTCAATTCTGCATCAACATCGAAGACATAAATTGCAGGATCTGCTTCATAACCAACTGGTGCTTTTGTTTCTTTAATATAATATGTACCTGTTTTTAAGAAGTTAACTGTCGCATTACCATTTGCATCAGTTGTCACAACATTCTTTTCAACCGAACCAGTGCCAAGATCATTTGATTCTTGGATTAGATTTGAATCAGGTTGTGGATTTGCTGGGTTTTCTTCAACACTTCCATCACCATTTACCAAATGATATTGACCATTTCTTTCAACATATTTATTTGTGCCATCTGTATATCCAGTTTCACCACCTAACAAGCCATCTTCTTTTAAATCTAACTTAGATGGTTGCGGATCTGCTGGAGTGCTAGCAATATTATCACTGTTATCTAATTCGTGATATTTACCATTCTGCAATACATATCTAGTTGTAGTATTTTCCTCAGTCAATGTATAAATCGTTTTTGCTCCAACTAATTCTGTATCACTTTCAGGTGCTTTTTCTTCTGTTACAGCATTTAAATAAATTGTAAATTCGGCACCTTCTAAAATACCTTCTGAATTAATATCACGTTTTAAAATTGTTAGAGGTAATGGCGTATACACCTCTTCAATATCAGGTGTATTAGTCATCGTTGTCACATAACCAACTACATCATTTGTAGAATTCTTAACTGGTGATAATTTTCCACCTGTTAAAATCCATGAGTCTAATGCATTTCCATCACTATCTGTTTCTTTTACGGAATATACAATTTCTTTACCATTGTAGTGTGTTGGTAAATCTTCAAATAATGCACCAAATGTATTGTCATCAATTTTAAATGTTCCATCACCTTTTTTCACTGGTGTTAAATCACTTGCTAAAAGTGAAACTCTTCCACCAGCATAATCAACTGCACCATCAACAACAGCATAATAGCCATTCTCGTATGTTGGATGGTGTGAAACATTTACATATTCGTTATTAGATGCATCAACATATTTTGGATAACCATCCACCATTATTGATCCAGTAACATTTGATTTATCTTCACTTTCATCTACAGTGATTTTTTTGATTAAATCTTTACCTGTAGCGTCGCCATTTAAATCAACTACTCCATCTTCTGTTTCACCACTTAAAACGATATTGATATCTTTTCTATCGTATTCATTTGTTCCAGAAGTAGTTTCTAGACCTAATAATGCAGCATCATTCCATTTCTTTGTTACATCAACATATAAATCAGTTGTAAAGTGTGTATTTTTAACTTGTGCTTCACGATAAGCAACACTTTTATCAACTGTCCAATATTCGCTAGTACTAATTGAATCTAGTGTATCTTCATCAGGTTGATTAAGTGCAGGAGCTGCAGAAGAATATCCATTTTCATCAACTAAATAATATTTTCCATCACCTTTTTGAACATATGTATTTACACCATCTGAAAACATTGGCCAACCATCAAATGTATTTTCTTTACTAGATAGTAAATCGAAAATTTGTTGGTCAAAGTATTCAGCATTATGATATTCCTCATTCCACGGATCATTTACCTCAACAATTCGATATTGAATTTGTTTATCTGCGATTCCATTTGAGTCATATGTATATACTGGTAAATATTCCCAAGTAAATGGATGATTACCAGTTTGGTCTTTATTGATTGGATATGATCCATCTAAATAGTTTTCACCACTTTTTCCAGAAGGAACAGTTTGTGGCGCAACAGCAGCACCACCATTTGCGTAGTTAGGGAATTTGTATGTTTGATTACCAAGATTCATTGTTGAACCAACATCACTCCAAGTTCTACCATTTGTAGACCATTGTAGTTTTAATTTTGGTAATGTATTTGTAAGATCTGCATTATAACGAATACCATCTTTATCGTTATTATCATTCCAAATCTTATACGCATAAATATCTGATGTTACAGGTTCCCATTCAACATGAACTGCTTCATGGTGCTCTGCACGTTCAAATTTAATTGTATATGTACCATTTGTGTTATATGTTAATACACCGTTATTTCCAGCTGCTGTAACGATTTGTACACTGTCACCTTTTTTCATTTTTGAAACAGCTGCGCTATCATATTTAATTTCTTCGTATTTTGTTACATTGTGGTTTGCATTCCACTGAGAACCAATCCATAGTCTACTAATTTTATAACCAATATCTGGTGTCATTGTATAGTAAACATCTTTACCTTCTGCAACAACGTGAGTAGCAGCTTGACCAATACCAGGTGTTCCTATACCACTCCAATCTTTACCGTTATTCCATTTTCCTTCAGGTTGGTAAATAGAACCGCCATCACTTAAATCACCGCCAAAGTTACCTTCACTTGTGACCGCAATACTACCGTGTAAACCAGTACTTTCTGTATAGCGATACCAGATCTGCTTACTTGAGAAAGGATTGGTGTTCATTGTTGTATTGAAGCCTTCAGTTACACTACTAGTAGTACCACCACCATAACCGAATCCAGTAACTTCAAAACCATCCGCAGCATTAGCTAATGTTACAAATCCTGATGCGTAGCTCTCATCTTTTGCCTGTTGATCTAAATACGCATTTGAAGTAAAACGAAGATTACCATTCGCATCTTTCCCAACATGTGGGAAATAATGTGCACCGGTAGTTCGGTCATTATTTGAACCGGTAGTATTATCTGGGATGTCATTATCGTTTGATCTAACATATACATAATCCGACATCATACCACCATTGATACTCATAGCTTCAGAGAAGAAGTTATACTCAGGAGCAAAGTCTTTAGAATACCAAATTGCTTTTTGTGCATTTTGTTTCTCTCTACCAGGGTCTCTATCTAAGTTAATACCTGTAATAGCGAAAACAAAGCTACCATGCACAGGAACTCCACTTTTATCCACAACTTGGAATTTCGCATCCATAGATCCACCAGCTGTAGGCATTGGTGCATTATTGTTTGTAAACGTTCTATAAGTACCATCTAAAGCTGGAAAATTATCATTAATATATTGATGAACTAAGTTAGCAGCTTCATTAGTTGTAAATCTAGTATTTGAAGCAACACCCCAAGAAAAACTTGATCCTCTTGCAAGACTAATTCTACCTTCAAATACACCAGATGGCGTTGTACTTATTCTTTGGTCAACGATAATTCTTGCATTTGAATATGTAACTTTAACATCTGCCAATTCTCCATTAGGAAGAACTGCCGCATTTTCAAAAGTAAATGAAAATAAAGGACCATTAAATTCATTTAATACACCAGGAAGAAGTTGTTTAGGTTGAACAGATCCTGCAGCTAAAGTGTTGTAATACACTAAACCAGTATCTTCATTTACAGCTAAACCAGCTCTAATCGTTGGGTCATCAACTAGCCATTCGATAGGTTTTGAAGGAACTTTATGATTACCAATAATATTTTGGTCAATATAAATTGTTCCTAAAGGAAGACCGGCTGCGAATGTAGTTGGAGATGTTCTACTTGTGGATTGTTTAACCAATCCGCCAGTATCACTACTTGTATATGGGCCAAAACCAGGGCCATATTTCGCAGTATTACCCAAATCCCCAAAATATGTATGAATTTCATCTCTATAATTTTCATCACTTGGCACTGTATTTGTTAAATCATCAGCCAATACATTTGTGATTAGACTTTTACCATCTAGATTTATACTTAAAACACCAAAGGAAAGAACCATCGCAAGCAATACATTTACGATGCGTTTACCTATACTAATTTGTCCCCCACTTCTATGTGAATTATCTTTCGTAATCTTCTCTTGCCCCAAAGGGATGATTCGTCTGTTATCTTTCATATTTCTCTCCTCCAATTTTTAGGTGTTTTCTAATTTTTTTAAATATATTTACATCTATTCTTTTTGTATTACAAAAAGATGAAGACGCAAACATCCACTTAAAATTATACCATATATAAAAACTAATCATCAGACAAAAAACGTTTATTTTTAGGTTCTTTCAAACAGATTTTATATAATGCTGCTCAGTTTAATTCAATGATTATTTTAACGTTTTTTGAATGCATAAATAAAAGTCATCTAACTATAGATGACTTTTACTACTAATCGTAATATAGTTCAAATTCTGCAGGATGTGGCACATGATTCACATATGCATCATCTTTTTTAAGTGCTGCGATATATGTATGAATCAACTCTTCTGGGAATACGTCACCTTCCAATAAGAATTGATAATCATTTTCTAGTGCTTCAATCGCTTCTGTTAAGCTTGATGGTAAATGTTCTAATTTAGCCTTTTCCTCTTCATTTAAATCAAATAAATTGAAATCAAATGGCCCCCAATTATAGTCACTTGGATCAATTTTATTTAAAACACCATCTAATCCAGCCATTAGAATTGCAGAATACGCAAAATATGGATTACATGTTGCATCAGGTGAACGAAGTTCAAATCGCTTTGATTCAGGAGATTTCGCATACATTGGAATACGAATTACACTAGATCGATTTGCGGCAGCATATCCTACTGTTACAGGTGCTTCAAACCCTGGTAATAGGCGCTTATATGAATTTGTGGATGGATTCGTAAAAGCGCACAAAGCGCGTACATGTTTTAATAATCCACCAATAAAATACATCGCTGTTTGGCTCAAACCTGTATATCCTTTTTTATCATAGAAAATTGGTTTACCATTCTTCTTCAATAGCATGTGTACATGCATACCATTACCTGCTTCACCATATATAGGTTTTGGCATTAGTGTTGCGGTTACACCATTTTGGTATGCTGTGTTTTTAATCACATATTTCGCAACCATAGTGTCATCAGCTAACTTTGACATTTCCCCTAGATTTACTTCAATCTCTAATTGTCCAGATCCACCAACTTCATGATGGTGGTATTTTACGTCAACACCAAATTCTTTTAAATGCGAACAGATTTCATTTCTTAGATCAAATGTACTATCTGTTGGTAAATCTGTATGATACCCAGTATTGAATCGGTTGTGATATCCATGAGAGTAATCTTCTCCTTCACTCCATGGAGATTCTTCGCTTTCTAAACGATAATAACTTTCTTGTCCACTTACTTTTCTTGAAATACCATCAAATACATGGAATTCATATTCTGGTCCAATAATCATTTCATCTGCTACTTTTTTATCTTTCATATATTTCAAAGCAGCTTTAACAATATTACGTGGGTATTGATTGAAAGGAATATTTTCCTTCTCTTCAATACACATTACATCACCAATCATAGATAATGTTTTCTCTTCCACAAATGGATCAAGTACTGCAGTAGTTAAATCAGGAATAAATACCATGTCACTCTTTTTCACTTCTGCATAGCCATAGTTCGAGCCATCAAAGCCAATACCATATTTCATCACATCCGCATTCAAATTCTTCGCAGGTATAGTAACGTGTTTCCACTTGCCTTTTAAATCAATCATTTTGAAATCGATGTATTCTACATCATTGTCTTTGATAAACTTTTTTACTTCCGCTAATGTTTTCATATCATTCATCTCCATTTCTATTATGATTGCCTTACCAAATCCTCAATCGTAGTAATTTTAATATTGGAATACGAACCAATGACCACTTTAATCTTTGCGCGTGAATATTTTTCAACGATTGCACAATCATCAGTCCCAATAAAATTCTCTTCTTTCGCACGTTTCATACATCTCTTTAATAGCTTTGTTTGGAATGCTTGTGGTGTATATGCACAATACATCTCATCCCTTTTCGGTGTATTTTTTACATAGCCATCAACGACGCGCTTCATCGTATCCTTACTAGGTACCGCAAGAAGTGCTGCTTTCTCATTTTTCAATGTATTTTTTAAAGCTTCAATATCTTCTTCTTGTATATATGGTCTAGCACCATCATGCACAAATACATATTCACACATCACTGCATCCAATGCATTTTGTACACTTTCTTGTCTAGTCTCTCCACCTTTTACCAACAATACTTTCCCAGGCCAAAACTCTTCCCAGTGTTCATGAAACTCTGTGGCACGTGTTGGAATAATTATTTGAATACATTCAGGATCCGATAAAAAAACTTCCATCGCATTACGCAGAATGGTTTGGTCATTATCTAAACTGGCATAAACCTTGTTGAAACCTAAGTGCATTCTAGTTCCTGATCCAGCCGCAACAAGGATAACACTGTATTTCATAACTACCCATTATTATTTCATAGTTATTTCTATTTTTATATAAAAAATTATTAAAATATTCTAGGTAAAAGCCCATATGACACAACTGTCATAATAATTGCGGCTAATAAAATACCTAAGAAAATACTTATAGAGGCCTTTTTTAAGTCCATATCAAATACTGCAGCCACTAAGCTTCCTGTCCAAGCACCTGTTCCTGGTAGTGGAATTCCTACAAATAATAAGAGTCCTAAAAAACCATATTTATCAATCTTTGGTTTATTCTTTTCTGCTTTCTTTAATAAGAAGTCTGCAACCTTAGACATTTTATGTTCACTCATCCAGTGAATTATTTTTTCTACAAAGAATAAAATGAAAGGAACTGGCACAATATTACCAATAACGCATATTAAAACGGCTTCCCACATATCAATATGTAACATTCTCGCAAGAATGAGTCCACCACGCTCTTCAATGATTGGTAACATGCTGACAATGAACACTGACATTTTAGGTGATAAAACCTTTCCCATCATCGCAATCCACCAGTATAAGAATTCTTTCATTTCCTACCTCTTCTCTTTAAGTCCTTGATACTTTATCATAGCAGACTATTTAAGGCAAATTTCTTGTTGACTTTCATATATGAGATTGCTATTATTATATGGCATTCGATGAATTGGGCCTGTAGCTCAGGTGGTTAGAGCGCACCCCTGATAAGGGTGAGGTCGTTGGTTCAAGTCCATTCAGGCCCACCATTTATTCATCGAATTGATATACATGGGGTTTTAGCTCAGCTGGGAGAGCACCTGCTTTGCAAGCAGGGGGTCAGCGGTTCGATCCCGCTAAGCTCCACTTAAAAGAAGTAACGATATATTCGTTACTTTTTTTATTCTTTTCAATACTTTGAATTTGTTTATACAAAAGAAAAGCTTCCAGTTTAGGAAGCTTATTCTCATTATTTCTTTTTAATATTCTTACGAATATCTAATGCGACTGCGATAACGATTACGATACCTTGTACGATGTAGTTGTAGTAAGGGTTAACACCTAAGAATTGTAATACAATCTTTAACAATTCAAATACTAATACACCAACTAATACGCCTGGTACTGTACCGATACCACCAGTAGTAGAAACACCACCAATTGTACATCCAGCAATAGCTTCTAATTCGTAACCCATACCCATATTGGCAGAAGCACCACCAGATTTAGCTGCTAATAGCCATCCTGCAATAGCATACATGATACCAGCAGTAATATATATAAGTAGTAATGACTTCTTTGTATTAACACCAGAAACTTCTGCAGCAATTTCGTTACCACCAATTGCATACATATATTTTCCGTGTCTTGTTTTGTTGTATAAGAAATAGAAGAAGCCACCAAATACTACAGCCACAAAGAATAGATATGGTAAATGGAATCCCTTTACTGTACCAATTCTTCCTGTAATTAATTCTGTATAAATCTTTTGGAAACCACCGATAGGTTGTGCATCAGTTAATACTAAGCACAAACCATAAACGATTGTTTGAATACCTAATGTTGTAATAAATGGAGGTACTTTTAAGCGAGAAATAATCAAACCATTAATTGATCCAATAAATGCACCAATCACAATGACGATTAATAAAATTATCCACATATTCATTTCTGGAATGGCAGGATATAAGCGACCAGAATAATCAGCACGTTGGATTAAAATACCCGCAAGACAAGCAGCTAAACCAACTTGACGACCTGCAGAAAGGTCTGTACCTTTTGTAATCAAACATCCTGATACACCTAGTGCAATCAAGAAACGAATTGCAGTATTACTGATTAAGTTACTTAGTGTGCCCCAGGAAAAGAAGTTATTTGTTGTAAAGCCTACGAATAGTGAAACTATCACAAGCATTACAACGATTGGATTTCCCTTTAAATAATTCAATACTTTTGCCATATTTATTACCTTCCCCTATGATTCGAATCTCGTTGCTAACTCCATAATATTTTCCTGAGTAGCATCTTTTCCATCTATGAATCCAGTTACTCTACCATCGCACATTACCATAATGCGATCACTCATACCAATAAGCTCTCCCATTTCAGAAGAAATCATTATGATACTCTTACCTTCTTTTGCAAGATCTGCGATGATGCAATAGATTTCATATTTTGCACCTACGTCAATACCACGTGTAGGTTCATCAAGAATGAGTACGTCTGGATCATTTGCTAACCATCTACCAACTAATACTTTTTGTTGGTTACCACCAGATAATGAAGAAATAGGTGTTTTGCTAGATGGTGTTTTAATATTCATCTTTTCTTGGTTCACTTTAACAAGATTCTCAATTTTCTTATTATTTAATACAATACCATGATCTACATATTGATTCAGAGAAGCAATAGAGATATTATCCGCTACAGACAAGACGCCCATAATACCAGTACCACGTCTATCTTCTGTTAACATTGCTATGCCATTATCAATTGCGTCTTTTGGTTTCGCGACATGAATCTCTTTACCTTTATATTTAATAGTTCCCTTTGTTTTAGAACGTATACCAAACAAGCCTTCCATCAGCTCTGTACGTTGTGCGCCAACAAGTCCTGCGACACCTAAGATTTCCCCTTTACGTACATTGAATGATACATCTCTGAAACTCTTTGGATTGATGGATGTGAAGTCTTCTACTTCAAATACCACTTCACCAGGTGTGTTTTCACGAGGAGGATATAGATTTGTTAATTCACGTCCTACCATCTTGGTAATGATAAAGTCAGTCGTTAAATCTTTTGCTTCCCACGTGCCTATATATTGTCCATCACGCATGATTGTCACTTCATCACTGATACGTAATATTTCATCCATTTTATGTGAGATATATACGATTGCTACACCTTTACTCTTTAAATCTTCCACAATTCTAAACAAAGCTTCTACTTCGTTTTGTGTTAAAGATGATGTAGGTTCATCCAGGATAAGTACGCGACAGTTTGCAGAAACTGCTTTTGCAATTTCTACTGATTGCATTTGCGATACACTGAGGTCTCCAACTTTTGTCTTTGGATCAAAATCCATTTTTACCTCTTGTAAAACACGCTCTGCATCTTCATACATTTTTTTATGATCAACAATAGTAAATGGGCCAGCTTTTTTTAAAGGATAACGACCTAAGTATATATTTTCACCTATTGTTCTTGCAGGAATTGGTTGTAATTCTTGGTGAACCATCGCAATTCCTTTTTCCAAAGCTTCGCTTGGATTATGAATCTCAACTTTTTCACCATCTAAATAAATTTGTCCCTCATCCATTGTATATATACCAAACATACATTTCATGAGGGTTGATTTACCAGCACCATTTTCACCCATCAAAGCATGCACTTTACCAGGTTTTAATTGGAGCTGTACATGATTTAATGCAACAACGCCAGGGAAAGCTTTATATACATCTTTCATTTCCAAAACATATTCAGACATATTCTTTCCTCCTTATAAATCAATATTTAAAGCATAATTTTGTATTACTTCTTTAAAAAGTGGGGAGAACCGAAGCTCGCCCCACTTCACTAAATTAACTACTAAATTATTAGTTCTTTGTAACTTTTACGTAGTCTACCCAGTAGTAGTTGTCGATTGCTTCGCCCTTTAATGCTTTAACAGCAACGTCAACAGCTGTATGAGATTGACCGATGTGGTCATTCAATACTGTACCTGTCATTGTGCCATTGTTAACCATTTCTACACATTCATCAAGAGCGTCAACACCTAATAAGTAAATGTCTTCACCAACTTTACGGCCTGCTGCTGTGATAGCTGCTGCTGCACCTAGAGCCATAGCGTCATTATTACAGAAGATAACTTCTACTTTATCGCCATATTGTGATAGAGCGTTAGCTGCGATTTCTTGGCCTTTTGTTTGGTCCCAGTTACCTACTTGGTCATCTAATTCTTCAACTTCGATACCAGCATCTGTTAAAGCTTTAATAGAATATTCTGTTCTATATTGAGCGTCAACGTTTTCAGGGTCGCCTTCAATCATTACATAAGAAACTTTTCCATCACCATTGATGTCACCTTTGTCAGGTAATTCAGCAACGATTTCACCTTGGTATGTACCAGATTGACGAGCGTCAGCACCTACGTAGCATACTGTTGGATTGTCTAAGATTCCCTTGTAAGATTCATCACCATCTTCACCTAAAGGTTCACGGTTGATTAATACTAGAGGAATACCAGCTGCAACAATCTTATCAATAATTGCGTCTGCAGATGATGTTTGAACTAAGTTAAGAATGATTACATCCATACCTTCAGTAATGAAACTGTCGATTTGGTTAGATTGTTCAGCCATGTCATTCTTACCGTCAACAAACTTTAAGTTGTATGTGTTGCCATCATTTAGGCTACCGAAATAAGATTCAATCTCGTTACGGTATAGTGTCATGAAGTTATCGTTGAATTGATAAATTGCAACACCAACATCATAAGTTTCTCCGCCTTCATTTGTTGTTTCTTCAGCAGAACTTTCTTCTCCACCTTCGTTGCCTTCTGGAGCAGTTCCGCCGTTGGAACATGCTACTAGACCCAATGATAGGACTAGCGCGAGTAACATGCTTAATAGCTTTTTCATTGTTTTCCCTCCTAATAATTAGATTTAAATAGAATTGCTATTTATATCAGGTAATACATTATAAAGTCACTGAAAGAAACCCTATCAATTTCAGCATCTAAATTTTGTACTACCAAATATACGAAATATGTAATCGCTTACAACTAAATATATTGTAGACCTTTTTTTTCTATTTTGTAAATAGTTTCGTATTCGTCATTATCAAATATTAAAATTCTTACGATCTTTGAATTCTTGTTTTTTTCCTTCATTCCATTGTGAAAGAGGTCGATAATATCCTGTAATTCTAGAATATATCTCTGTATTCTTTTTGCATTTTGGACAAGTTTCCACTTCCCCTGCTATATAGCCATGCTTTTTACATACAGAATAAGTAGGTGTTATTGATATATAAGGAATACGATAAGCACCAATAATTTTGCGTATTAATATCAATGCTGCATTTTCATTGCGCATTCTTTCTTTTAAATAAATATGAAATGCTGTACCTGATGTATATAAAGGTTGTAATTCACTTTGTACATCTAATGCAGCGAATAAATCATCCCCATATGCAACATGTAAATTCGTACTATTTGTATAATATGGAACTTCTTCACTTGCAGTAATAATATCTTCAAATTCTTCTTTATCTTTTTTCGCTAAACGATAAGAACAGCCTTCTGCTGGTGTAGGTTCTAATGCAAATAAACATTTGAATTCTTGTTGGAAAACTAATATTTTATCTAACATATGTTGTAAGACAGCTTTCGCAAAAGTTTGGGAATCACTATGGGATAAATCTTTTCCTAACCAGTTCGCATTCAAACAAGCTTCATTCATTCCAATAATTCCAATCGTTGAAAAATGACGATCAAAGTTTTTGATATATCGTTTTGTATATGGATATAAACCATTTTCTAACAATTGATTTAACACTTGTCTTTTCGTATTCAAACAACGTGCAGCCACATCCATCATTCGATCAAGACGTTTATAAAAGTCTTTTTCATTTTTTGCCTGGTATGCAATACGTGGAAGATTAATCGTTACTGCACCAATTGATCCAGTGTTTTCTCCACTGGCAAAGAAGCCACCTGCTTTTTTATGATGCATTTTAAAATCAGGTTTTCCTTTTTGGGTAAGCGCACGAACATCCCCCTCTTTTAAGTCACTATTTAAATAGTTCGCAAAATATGGAATTCCATACTTCGCAGCCATTTCAAATAGTAGTGCATTATTCTCTGAATCATCCCAGTTAAAATCAGCACTAATTGCATAAGTAGGAATAGGATATTGGAAACGATTTCCACTTGCGTCTCCTTCTAACATGATTTCTAAAAATGCTTTATTAATCATATCCATTTCTTCACTACATGCACTATATGTATATTTCAATTCTTTTCCACCAACTATAACATGTTGTTTTGCTAAATCTTTTGGTGGTGTCCAGTCTAGTGAGATATTGATAAATGGTGCTTGGGAGCCCCATCTAGAAGGTATGTTAATGCCATAAATAAATGTACGTATATCTCTTTTTACTTCTTCATATGTCAAATCATTTTCTTTCACAAATGGCGCTAAGTAAGTATCAAAACTAGAAAAGGTCTGTGCTCCTGCCCATTCATTTTGTAAGATGCCTAAAAAGTTAATGATCTGCTGAATGAGTGTACTTAAGTGCTTTGCAGGTGCGCCATCAATTTGGCCATCTACACCATTCAACCCTTCTCTAATAAGTTGTTGTAAAGACCATCCAGCACTATCCCCTGTTAACATATTCAAATCATGAATGTGAATATCTGCGCTTCTATGCGCATTCGACACTTCATCATCATATGCTTCTGAAAGCCAATAGTTAGATGTAATCGCACCAGAATTGGAAAGAATTAAACCCCCAACAGAATAATTCATAGAATTATTTTCTTTCACATTTAAATCGAGTGCTTCTAAATAGCTATCCACAAGCATCTTATAGTCAAATGTTGTACTTGTAATATTACGAATATTCTCTCGTTGTTTACGATATAAAATATATGCTTTTGAAACATCTGGATATCCAGCTTCCATCAATACCTTTTCAGCACTATCTTGAATATCTTCCACACTCACAAAGTCATCTTCTATTTTGGTTTCTACATCACTTGTGACTCTTAAAGCTATCATATCAATGACAGAGTCATCATATTGGCGATTGCATGCTTCAAAAGCTTTTCGAATTGCGTCGGAAATCTTTTTGATATTAAATGATGCTTCTTTTCCATCTCTTTTAATAACTCTATACATACAATCACTCCTGTACCCTTCTGATTTCTACAGAAGGAATAAATGCACGAATCTCTTCTTTTATTTCTTCTAATTCTTCCATTGTATAAGCAGATAGTCCTTGTTGGATATTATTATCACTCGCTATAAATTGTTGTAAATAATAATGATCAATTGGACCAATCCATTTTGCGATTTCTATTAAGTCTTCTTTCGTATGTAATTCTTTGACTACTGTCGTTTTACATTCGAATTCAATTTTTCCTTCTTTTAATATATTCAGTGTTTCTTCGATTGGTTTGATATTAAACGTTTCCGCATTCATGCCTACTGTTTCAGCATATTTCTCTTTCGTGTTTTTAATATCTAGAGACACATAGTTGACTTGTTTTTTATCCATCAATGCTTTTAAACGTTGAGGGTATGCCCCGTTTGTATCAATTTTTATATCATATCCAAGTCGTCTTTGTTTGCGAATAAATTTATCGATATCTTCTTGTAGTAGAGGTTCTCCTCCACTAAAGCATATTCCATCAAGTAATTGATTCCTTTTCTTTAAATATTCAGATACTTCATCAGGATTTAAGAATTCATTGTTTTCTGGAATGAATACCAAATCTCTTTTATTGCAGTATGGACATTTATAATTGCATCCTGACATATATACTGTGCATGCCATCTTATCTGGATAATCTCCTAAAGACATCTTTTGGAATTCCCCTATTTTTAATGACATCACTTCATTTTCAAATAAACTCTCGTCACGTGCATTATCTGTAGCTTTCGAAAGCATCTCTTCGAATGTAGAAAAGTCCATATCTTGCGCAAGAGTGTTTCTCAAGTGGGCACGATACTCATAAATATTATTCATGATATCTATTGCTTTTTGGGTTGTATATAATCGTTTGACACGACGGTCTTTTTCATCTGTTTTTGCTTGGACATATCCTTGATCAATTAAGCGTTGAATACTTTTTGTGGTCGTACCTTTATCTACTTCTGTAAGATTTGTGACCTCTTGCATGGTAATGCCTTCGCTCTCATTAATACATAATAAAAATATTAATTGACCAGAGCCTATATCATATCTAGTTAGTAGACGGTCAAAATACTTTTGTGTGTTTCTATACAGAACTGATAAATTAATTAAAAAATTACTTTTATCTGCCAAAATGACCTCCAAGTCTCAATTCTGTTGAATTTCCTACTATCCTTTAAATTTTACCATGAAAAGAAAAAATATCATGATTCACATGATATTTTATTCATTTTTTAATGTTTGCGTTTCTTCGATTTCTGTAATCATATCAATTCGTCTTTGGTGACGACCACCTTCAAATTCAGCATTTAAATAAGCATCAAGAATTGCTTTGGCTGTTTCTAAACCAACAATTCTTTCACCAAAGGCAATAATATTCGCATTGTTATGTTGTCTTACCAAACGTGCTGTAACAGGATCACTACATACAGCAGCGCGAATTCCCTTCACTTTATTTGCGGCTAATGAAATACCTACACCTGTTCCACAAATTAGAATACCTCGATCTACTTCATTGTTTGCGACCAATTCTGCTACTTTTAAGCCACTGATTGGATAATCAAATGATGCTTTCTCATCTGTTCCAACATTTACTACTTCATGTCCTTTTTCTTCTAAATACTTTATTAATTCAAACTTCATTTCCACAGCAGCGTGGTCATTTCCGATTGCTAATTTCATTTTTCTACTTCCACCTTTCTAGCTAAATGTATCAACTCTTCAAATATTGGTAACATTGGATTCTTCTTAGTTCTCACAAAATTTTCTGGATGCCATTGCACCGCAAAGAGTGGATATTCTTCCGATTCAATTGCTTCAATGATTCCATCTTCCGCATATCCAACTGGTTTTAGACCTTTCCCCAATTCCTTAATTGCTTGATGGTGCAAAGAATTTACCATTGCTTTTTTACCTAACAATTTATATAACTTACTATTCTTTTCAAATTCAACTTGATGAATTGGTTTCGTTCTATCTGTTGTTTGTCTATGTGTAATGGATGTATCTACCATCGATGGAATATCTTGAATTAAACTTCCACCAAATGCAATATTAATCACTTGGATTCCTCTACATATTCCAAGTAATGGTTTCTTAGACTGTAATATTTTTTCTACTGCTTGGAATTGAAATAAATCATAGGAAAAATCTGTTTCACCACATGCTTCACTTTTCACTTCTTTATACCATCTTGGATCTACATCTTCTCCACCTGGAATTAAAAATCCATGACACATATCTATATATGCTTCTAATAATTGCGTATCGCAGTTATAAGGAATCACGATTGGCATTCCCCCTGCTTTTTCTATGCTTAAAAGATAATCATCCCCGGCAGTATGATCTTCCACATGATATGTTTCATCATATCTTTTTGACGCAAGTATTCCAATCTTTGGCATACTTCTTTTATCTAAATCAATAATTGTAAACATAACTGTCCTTTCTTCTGCATTATATCATGCCAATAACTCCTGTTGAATTATATAAAAACATGCTATATTATATTTGCTTCAAATATGGGGTTGTCATGGTTTCGACAGGTTTATGTTTGATTCAGATTGCAGTGGATTGGTGACCTAATCACCACTTAAATTTAAACGCTAACAATAGCAATTTAGCTTTCGCTGCTTAATTGAACGAAACGTTCGCAGCGCACCGAGTACCGTTTAGCCGTTATCGTTACTCGCGTATATAAACGGATAAGGAAAACCCAAAGCTTGTAGGGCTATCCCGAAAATTCACAAGCAAATTCAATAACCGCATGTTTGTTGGCACAGTTATTGTCTTATCTAACAACAAACTAAACTGTAGAAGTCTGAATGTGGGACTATTCTTGGACACGGGTTCGACTCCCGTCAGCTCCACTATTACCAGTAAAGAAGGACTGACTATACAGTCCTTTTAATTGTGAATTGAGCAAATATAAAATCACTTTTCATTTC
>CACXEN010000204.1 GCA_902766675.1 uncultured Erysipelotrichaceae bacterium | reverse complement strand
TCATACCTAAATGGGTCAGTTTATCATATTGTTGGCCAAAGGCTGGATTTGCGACATAGGAGTCTCTTGGCATATTTACCATGATAATCTGTGAGGTTTGTGGATTTACCACAAGAACAATATTTACATCCGTTCTACCTTCTAAACTCAATTCCCCATATTCATCATTACCACCAAAGTAAATCGCAAATGGTTCCTCTGTTAGTGTTTTATCACTTTCTCTTATATTTGAATCAATTGTTCTCTTAAATGACGCAATGACTTTCGTTTCTTCTCTAAAGTGTTCATATCCTTCACTTTCAATCAATATCGATTCATATGCTTTTGACATGATGAGTACATCCGATTCATATGAATATAATGATTCTGCAGCTGCTTGAATAGAACTCTTATCTAATAATGTATATCCATTTCCAATTTCTTTTTCCAATTCTTCTATTGCATATAATTGGTTATCTGGGTCTGTTGCTATCGCAGACGCAAATACTCCATTTGTATAATCTAATAAATTATCCGATGATGTTAATTCATAATTAAATATCTCAGGATGTTCCTGTTTATATTCTTCTGTCATCACATATAAATTAATTGTTGTGGTATTACCAACTAATTGATTGAATAAATCTGATATTTTTGCCTGATAATATGGCATTAATATCGCTATTGTAAATAAAGCAAGACAAAGTATGATATCTAGAAACTTCACAAATCCACTTCTGTAATATTTAAACGAAAGCCTTCCTAGAATTAATAACAATATAAAAAGTATACCTGCCGCATATACTGTCCATATCTTAGGAAACAGCGAAAAAGTAAATAAAGATACTAAAAATAATATGGATGCTATTAGAAGTAGCAACCAAAAGAAGCCTGCCCCTATCCTTCTTTTTGGTCTACTGTTTTTTGTCATATATTACTCTCCAATAAAAAAGCTATACATATATGTATAGCATAACCTTTATTATTATATTCTATTTCTGATATATTCGCATACCAAAGTATATATCTTATAAAAAATCTTTATATGTATCATCTATTAATACTAGATCTTTTAATTCATCAATTTCGATGATATCTCCTTCTTGCATTTCATAGATTCCCAATTGAAAATCTTCAAAATGCTTAAACATTGCGACATCATCCCAGTAAATATCTCTATCTTTATTCACATCAAATTCCAATTCCAATAACTGTTTTAATTTATTTCCATCTTCTTCATTCCATCTAGAAACACTGAATAACTGATAGCCATTTTTACCACCATATCTACTACAGCTTTGTACGATCTTATTATCGTCAACTGTTAATAGCCATTCATTCTTACATTCTTCTTTATAAATGACAGAATAACCAGAATACGTAAATTCTTTATGTAATATATTTGGATTCTTTATAATCTGATCACCATCTAAGATAATGACATCTTTTAAGTATTCTTTTGCACAATATAAAGATGAAATATTATTACAAGAGTCATAATATGGATTTTCAATAATATCTACATCATATGTATCTTTCAATACTGAAAATTGTTCCTTTAGGTGCCCTACAACAATATGAATTTCATTAATTCCATTTTGATGTAATGCTTGAATGATTGATTCAATCATTGGCACTCCCCCAACTTTAACCATTGGCTTAGGAACATAATTTGTTAGTGGCTGCATTCTAACTCCAATACCTGCAGCGATAATAATAGCTCTTTTAATTGTATTCATAATTACCAATAAGCATTTTACTATATTTCTATCCAAATGATAATAAAAATGTCATTTATAATATCTTATTTATCAAATATATAAAAAAGTAGATACATCTGATAAAATCCCACCTCCGTAGAACTTTACATAATTTCACTGTCTACTTGACAGGGAACGTATCAATCGTATCTACTCATTTGTAATCTTTGATTAACTATCAATTAGTTTGTATCCATCCACTTCTTCAATACACCCACAAATTGTTTATCCCACATAGTTTTGTGTTCTACTAATAACACTCCAATTTCCTCTGCCTTTTTCACAAGTTCTGGATGTCTTACATTCAAATCTGCACATAGTACAGATATTGCTGTATTTCCTCCAAACTTTGTGGCATTCGCTTTTACCTCATATACTGCCTGTTGATCATATTTACCTGATTTACAGGATATAGATATTAAGCGTCCATCTTTTGTGGCGATGACATCTAATTCACTATTTGGATCTTCTTTATTGAATGGTTCCCCATTCCAATCGATATTCACACGAATATCTACATCATCGAAATACTCGCTATCTACGATTTGATAATAGGTATCATATTCAAATGGCACTCCAGTATCTGTCACTAATACTTCATAATCTTTATTCTTAAATGTGATTTTCTTTTTATTTCTTTCATCGCAAATATTGAAAATACAATTCAACTCTTCAAATATGCCTCGATATAAACGATATGTATTCTCTTCGATAAACCATGCATCACTTCCGTAATATTTTTTATTTAAGCCACCCATCAATTTACAGAAAGATACCCAGCGCTTATTGTTTTTGTGTTTTATTGCCATGCAAGTTTCTACTGCTTTTCTTCCATCATCATCAAAGATTACTTCTGGAAGATTTCTAACAGAACCACCATATAGCGCAATAATTTCCTTCACTTTTAATTTTGGAATTTCTATATCCTTTTCTGTATGATTGCCATCTTTTAGCACAATCATCTTTTTATTTTCTAAATCTGGATAATATAACTCCGTATCATATTTCATCGCTAATTGACTGATTTGGGCAATCGCAAAATTATTACCACCATGGACATCAAAAGTTATATCTTTATTTTCACTAATTATTTTTTCTATCTCATCTATAGAATATAAAACATATTCCACATGATTCCCTACATATTTTTCAATCACCTTATTATTGATGAATTCTTCCTGCGCTTTGTCATATAAGAAAATGACTTTTTCTGGTTTCTCATTATATGCAGTAATTAAGTTTAATATTTGTTCGTTATCATATATCTCAATTAATGTTTTCATACTTTGCATTATATAAGATATTCATTATTCTCTCAATT
>CACXEN010000203.1 GCA_902766675.1 uncultured Erysipelotrichaceae bacterium | reverse complement strand
AGAATTCAAAGAAAAAGACAAAGAAACATACAAAGAAAGAAGCTTTGGATGAATATACGATAAAAGGTATTAATGCATAAGAAACAGCGGGAAACCGTTGTTTTTTTATTTTGTTTTATCAATCACTTGCATAATAATGGTATAGTTTTTAAAAATAGTGTAGATTATCAAAAGAATAAGAGGGAACATGGATTTAAATATATTAAATATAGATGAAACAGAAATAATGGAAAGATATGATGTCGATCACTTATCTGCGAAGCTTTTAAAGGCCACAAATCTTTCTGATAATCAAATAAAAGACATACTTTCAAATGATATGCAATTACATACATCAAATGCACAATGTGTTTTAGATTGTGTAAATCGAATCTTGCAAGCAAAAGAGAATAATGAAAAAGTATTTGTGGGTGGCGACTATGATGCCGATGGCATATGTGCTACTGCAATCATGAAAAAGACATTAGATATATTGGAAATTGAAAATGGTTTTTATATTCCAGATCGTTTTAAAGAAGGCTATGGCTTACATCCAGAAACAGTAGAGTTAGCTTACGAAAAAGGATATACATTAATATTAACTGTTGATAATGGCGTAAAAGCATTAGATGCCATTTCTAAAGCAAAAGAATTGGGCGTCGATATTATCATTACTGATCATCATACAATTAGTGATGAATTAGATGTTTTAGTTGTTCATCCAGATTATATGGAAGAAGAATTTCAATATTTATCTGGCGCAGGTGTTGCCTTAGAAATTAGTAGACATTTAGTTGGTAATATGGACGCATTGAATGCGATTGCTGGTGTTGCGCAAGTTGGTGATGTGATGCAATTATATGCCGAAACAAGAAAGCTCGTAAAAATAGCAATTGAGAATTTAAAACAACATAATCCATTACCACTATATGCATTATTCTCTAATAAAGATAATATCAATCATAAAGCGATCGCATTTGATATTGTGCCTAAGTTAAATAGTGTTGGAAGATTAAACGAATATGCCAATGTGAATACAGTGCCACAGTTTCTAATTTCTGATAATGAAGTAGATATTATGAAATATGCGACTCAAATCACACATGTTAATGAATTAAGAAAATCATTAAGTAAAAAAGAAGTGGATATCGCAAATTCTTTTATCAAGAATGATAAATTCCATGTCATCTATGATTCTTCATTTCATGAAGGTTTATGTGGCCTAGTGGCTGGTAGAATTACGCAATCTACACAAAAGCCTACATTGGTATTATCAAAACATAATGATTTATTAAAAGGGAGTGCACGTAGTATTCCTGGTATTAATTTAATGGATTTCTTTCAAGATATGCCATATATCGAACAAATTGGTGGTCATGAAATGGCTGCTGGTTTAGCAATTAAAGAAGAAAATTATGATCAATTTTACGAGATAGTTCAAGAAAAAATAGCATCCTACCAAATTGATATGGAAGATATCAAACCAATTGTGATTCATATAACACCAAAAGATATTTCATTAGAAGCTATTATGGATTTATATCGCTTAGAGCCAATGCCAAAGGAAATATCTGAAATACAATTTGCATTAGAAGATTTCACAATTATTGATATATTTCAAAGCCCAAAGGTTACCAAGTATATCCTTGCATGTGATGCGTGTGAATTAGAAGCGATTTGTTTTAGCTGGAAGAATCTTCCGAAAATTGAACATCCAAAGACATTGATTGGTAAACTTAAAATCAATAGGTGGAGAGATAAAGTAATAGCACAGATGGAAATCGATGATATTCATTAACGAATTATGCTTTTTTAGTGTATAATTTGGATGTATTTTTTTTAAAGGAGAAGTAATATGGCGATTAATTTAGAAGACTATGTAGCATCAATACCTGATTTCCCAAAAGAAGGAATCTTATTTCGTGATGTAACTCCAATTGTTAGAGATCCGGAAGCATTCAAGGAGAGTGTGCGCTTAATCGCTGAATATGCTAAAAAAGTTGGCGCAAATGTGGTAGTAGGACCAGAAGCTAGAGGATTTATTTTTGGATGTCCAGTTGCGCTAGAATTAGGCGTTGGCTTTGTGCCAGTAAGAAAACCTGGTAAATTACCACGTGAGACAATTAGTTGTAAATATGATTTGGAATATGGTTCCAATGAAGTACATATGGTGAAAGATGCGATTAAGCCAGGCGATAGAGCATTAATCGTTGATGATTTACTTGCGACAGGTGGTACTGCGAAAGCAAGTGCTACGATGATTGAAGAATTAGGTGGCGAAGTTGCAGGATGTGCATTTGTGATTGAACTATATGGCAATGGTATGGAAGGCAGAAAAGTACTTGATGGTTATGATGTCTACAGTATTTTAAGCCTTAGTGATCAATAATAATCGAAGAGAAATCTTCGATTTTTATAAAAGAAAGGGGGATACATGGCGAATTATATTAATCCAACGATTGATGATGTCATGAAAGAATCACGAAGTTATATTCATGATGAACAAGAATTGGCATTGATAGAAAAAGCGGCCAACTATGCGAGTGAAAAGCATGCTGGTCAATTTCGTCGTAGTGGCGAACCATATATCACCCATTTAATCAATGTGGCATATATTTTAGCTACATTACGAGTAGGACCACAAACAATCGCTGCTGGTTTTTTACACGATACAATAGAAGATTGTGGTGTCACAAAAGAAGAAGTAGAAAAAGAATTTGATGAAGAAATTGCTAATTTAGTGGATGCTGTAACGAAGATTGGTTCATTAGAATATAAAGGGAAAGATGATACAGAATATCAAGCAGAAAATCATAGAAAGATTTTTATTGCGATGGCAAAAGATGTACGTGTCATTATTATTAAACTTGTCGATCGTTTACATAATATGCGAACATTACAATTCCAACCAGAAGCTTCACAAAAAAGAATTTCTGCAGAGACTCTAGATGTTTATGCACCAATTGCGCATAGATTAGGTATTAGTGCGATTAAAAATGAATTGGAAGATCTAAGCTTTATGTATTTAGATAAAGAAGAATATCATCGTATCGCACATCTAGTTGAAGCGAAAAAAGCAGAGCGTGATGAAGCAGTCAATATCATGATTAGTGATATTACAAAATTATTGGAAGAAAATGGTTTGAAGTTCAAAATCTTTGGTCGCTCAAAGCATCTATATTCCATTTATAACAAAATGACCAGAAAGCATAAGCGCTTTGATGAAATCTTAGACCTATTAGCAATTCGTATTATTACGAAATCAGAATTAAACTGTTATGAAATACTTGGTTATATTCATGCGAAGTATAAACCAATTCCAGGTCGCTTAAAAGATTATATAGCTGTACCAAAGCCAAATATGTATCAATCATTACATACAACAATTATTGGCGAAAATGGAAAGATTTTT
>CACXEN010000202.1 GCA_902766675.1 uncultured Erysipelotrichaceae bacterium | reverse complement strand
CTAGAAGCGATATCGAAGTTCTCAAATTTGATATCACCATTTTCAGAAGATACTCTAGCTTGATTTGCTTGAATATCAATCAATTCAATATCACCATGTGTTGTTACTACATCAATAGTTTCTAGTGTTAAACCTTTGATAAGTATATCTTCTGAATATCCGTTTACTAAGATGTTTTTTATTGTTGGTGGTACTTGAAGGGTTAACTTTCCATCACCTTGATACATCGCAAATGTAAATGTGGAACCTTCTTCATGTGTCTCTAGATTCATTGAATTTTTAGAGAATATATTTCTATATTGTCCAAAGGAATAGGATAATGTATCACCTGCATATACTTCGAGATCTAAATTACCACGAATAGATAGGGTGGTCGCATCTGTTGAAATAGTATCGTTTAATGCAGAAACTGGATCACCTGTTCTTACATCAAAAGAATATGGTTTGTTTAAAGCAACTTGAATTCCTTCATTCACAACTGCGGATACATTTCTTGCTAAATCTTTTATATTGCTAGAAATAGCTTCCATATTACTCTTTAAAGATTGTGTTGGATCATCTTCTTTTACAGGAATATCTCCATGCATCATTTGGATGTTTTCCATCACTTCATCAATTGAGCCAAGCGTATCAATGACTTCTTCTTCGCTTAATCCACTATCTAAACCTTCTTGGAAGTGTCCTTCAAAAGCTTCTAAAATATCTTCTTTAAAATCTTGAGGATAATTTCTTAATTGTTGTTCTAACGCAAATAAGTATTCTTGTTTTGTCATATTAATTTACCTGCTCTTTCTACGAATGAAAGCCATTCATTTCGTTGCGTTTGTTGATACTTTTTTCCTTTTTCTGTTAAGTGATAATACTTTCTTGCCGGTCCACTAGGAGACTCTTTCAGATATGTTTTTACATAGCCATTATCTTTTAATCGTTTTAATACCAAATATAATGTACCGGCTGTAATAGATAATTCTTTTGAAATATTTTCGGTGAGCTCATATCCATATTGATCATCTTTGACAAGCTGAGACAATACGCAGAGCTCTAATACACCTTTCTTGAATTGTGCATCCATACAGTACCTCCAACTAGATAGTATCACATAGTATAATGCAATGCAATATAGTAAAAGGAAAAAGCATATAAAAAGGGATGTCTTACATCCCTATAGCAATGGCATATTATACTTTGCACATTCTTCAACCATTTCTTCTGGCCATATAGAAGCTTGTACTTCACCAACGTGAGCCTTATTCAACAACAACATACATAATCTAGATTGGCCAATACCACCACCGATTGTGTATGGCAATTCTTTGTTTTGGATCATTTGGTGATATGGAAGGGTAAGTCTACCTTCACAATTCGCAAATTTACATTGTTCAACAATGGAATCTTCATCAACACGAATGCCCATAGAAGATATTTCTAATGCGCGATCTAATGATGGCAAATAGAATAATAAATCACCATTTAGATTCCAATCATCATAGTCAGGAGCTCTACCGTCATGCGCACGACCACTTCTTTCTAGTGGATATCCTATCTTTTCGATAAATACGCATCCTTTTTCTTTTGTGATAGTATTCTCTCTTTCTTTTGGGGAAAGATCTGGATATAAGTCTTCAAGTTCTTGAGAAGTGATAAAGAATACATCATCCGCAAGATGGCATACTGCATGAGGATATTTATACCAAACTTCATGTTCCATATGTTTGATGACTTTAAATATTTCTCGTACTGTATTCTCTAATGTTTCAATTGTACGTTCTTCTTTTGTGATTACTCTTTCCCAATCCCATTGGTCAACATATATTGAATGCAAATTATCAAGAAGTTCATCTCTTCTAATTGCGTTCATATTTGTGTATAAACCAGAGTGATGAGAGAAGTTATATTTCTTTAATGCATAACGTTTCCACTTCGCTAGTGATTGTACAACTTCAATTCTTTCGCCAGGCATTTCTTGCATATCAAAAGATACTGGTCTTTCAATTCCATTTAAATTGTCATTTAACCCAGATTTCTTTGTGACAAAAAGAGGGGCACTAATTCTAGAGAGACGTAGTTGTTTACCTAACTCTGATTGAAATGTGTCACGAATATATTTAATAGCTTCTTGTGTTTCAAGAACAGTTAATGTTGGTTTGTAGTTTTTTGGAATCATCACTTGCATGAGAAACATCTCCAATCTATGTGCAATATTTTAGCATAGAAAAAGAAATAATAAGAAGTACAATACTTGAATCGCCAATTTAATTGTATACAATATAATTTGATGAAGAGGTATTTATATGAGATATGATATAGCAATTATAGGAACAGGGCCTGCTGGGCTCGAAGCAGCAATTACTGCGAAAGTAAGAAATAAAAATATTATACTTTTTGGAACAAATCTATTAACGAATAAACTCCAAGTAGTAGATCATCCAATTAAGAATTATTTGGGATTACCAGAACATACTGGTAAACAAATAGCTGAAGCATTTATGAATCATTTAAAAGAAATGGATGTAGAGATTACAGAACAAAAGGTAACAAACGTTTATACAATGCCAGATTATTTTGCGCTTCAGTTATCTAATAATGAAATGGTTGAAGCAACATCCGTGATTCTTGCGACTGGAGTTGTGGCAGGAAAACCATATCCAGGTGAAGAACAATTTTTAGGAAGAGGTGTAAGCTATTGTGCGACATGTGATGCCCCACTTTATCATGGTAAGACAGTTGCTTGTATTGGCGGTGGTAAAGAAGAAGAGGCTGAAGCTGATTTCTTAGGAGAAGTATGTGAGAAAGTATATTACATTCCTTTATATAAAGAAGAAGTAAAATTCACACATGATAATGTTGTTGT
>CACXEN010000201.1 GCA_902766675.1 uncultured Erysipelotrichaceae bacterium | reverse complement strand
GTTCCGAAAAAGTGGCAAACGGGCTTAATGTTGCAAAAGAATTCATTAAAAATCTAAACATAAAAGAGTTGTACTCAAGTATGAAAGATACAGTCATAACAACATTCAACGATGGAACATTTATGATAAAAGGTGCTTAATATAAGGCGCTAAGAAGGAAAAAACAATAAATACAATAATTTAGTATTAAAGTATCAAAAAACTATTGACAAGTATCAAATCTTGGTATACTTTTATAGTGTAACGAAAGAGAAGGTGATAAATATGAAAAAAAATGCATTTCAGAATATAGGTATTGAGAATAGAATATGGGCTTTCAGCGACTTGGTGAGATATTCAATGAGCAGTCAGGATTATATGTATGCGCTATACCTTGTTATTAAAACAAAGGATTTATCAGGAAGTAATAGCGACATAGATTATCTATATAACTTGATGAGAGAAATAGCGAGTAAAGATAATCTTAGATCGCCATTTGTGGATGCTGAACAATTTCGTGAAGCATACGATATTCTACATGCAGCAGACAATATAAATCTCGAAGAGTGTTTGGGTATTATAAGTAGCAGATTAAGAAGAACGATTACTAGAATTGGAATGATTATTAATCCGCTAATGGATGAATATGAAAATAGCATTCTTCCGGAAACAAAAGAAATCTTATTAGCAGAAGGGGAAGTGTTCATACCACATCTACTTAGATTAATAACGAAATATAGTGACAAAAAATTTACGATAACAACAAGAAATGAACAAATGTATCCAATTCTTCAATACATATGTAGAAATTGTGTAAATACAAAGGTTGTTTTTGCGGACATTTATGAAAAGAATTTTATTGATCAAAAGTTTGATTTAATATTATCTCTTCCTGCATTTGGGGGAAGGGCAGTTGTAGAACGCGGAGACTTTATATGCCGTGAACTAGAAATGGTAGCTTTAGAAAATCTTGCTTCATATATAACTCAAGAAGGTCGCTTGGTAATTGTTATGCCAGCAAGAATCACATTTGCTGGTATGAGGGTTGCTGATCTCAGAAGATTTATGCAAACAACATATAAAATAGAAAAAATATCTAGCTTGCCGGAAGGTGTTATTCCAAATACGGGTATTAAAACATATATGCTTGAATTCGCTTCTGGTACTACAGAAAACGTTATCATTCGTGATTTAGAGGTGTTTGGCGAAAGAAGAAAGACAGTTCCAATTGATAATTTAGGTGTTGCAAATGAAACTGAAGCATCAATAGATGAGTTTAAACAAATGGACAGCTGGAACATTAATAAAATATTTGCAGAGCTAGAACAAGCGATAGAGATGGATATGTTTTCTGTGAATACGGAATACTTAGGAAAAGTTGCAGAAGTGTTTAGGGGGAAAGCAATCACTACGAGAAGTGAAAAAGGAAATGTTGGAGTAATAAACATTTCTAATATAGGGGAATATGAATTAAATATAGACGGGCTGGAATATATTGAAGAAGATAGAAGGATTCAAACTTATATATTGAAAGCTGGTGATATTCTAATGCCTGCAAGGGGAACATCAATTAGAACAGTAGTTTTTGATGAACAAAAATTTCCATGTATTGCTTCGGCAAATGTGATTGTAATTAGACCAAACAACGAAGTTTTAGATAGTGTATATTTAAAAATTTTCTTAGATAGTTTTTCTGGGAAAAACTTAATAGAATCATTTCAACAGGGACACGGAATAATGAATGTTAGTCATAGAGACTTAAACGATATGCTTGTTCCAGTTCCGCAAATAGATGAGCAAAAACAGATAGCACACAAATATATAGCTGCTTATAAAAAGTATAAAGCAACAGTTGAAGAAGCAAAGCGGGAATGGGAAGCAGTGCTAAAAGATGTACAAACATATAGATAGGGGTGTGGATATGAAAAAAATGATTAGTGGATTTTATGTTACAGATAAATTTGGGACATTTTATAAGTTAAGTGAAAAAGGAAACGTCGTTACTGCGACAGGTATTAATGATGCGAGAGTATTTACACAGGAAGAAATTGAGAAACATATAGGTAAAAGAAAAAAACTAAGAATGTACAATTTAATAGATACTTATGATTTTGTTGAGGCTCCTATTACAGAAGATAATACTCAAAGGGAAGATAAAAAACCTATAAATGACATGTTTAACGTTAATTGGGAAACAACTTTGTCTCATTTAAATTATATGAGTTCAAATATCGAGGGATATCGAAGCAGTTTGAATATGAGGTTATCAGACATCGATCAAGAGATATGCGATGTGATGCATTATCTTGAGTTTGAAGATTTAGATGAATCAGCGTTGATAGATGTTTCAAAAATGCTAAAAAAGATGAGGCAGAATCGCAGGGAAATTAAAGATGAAATGGATCGAGCGAATGCGATGTGTTCAACATTTTTAACTGATGATTTTCAATTAAAACTCCAACAGAGTATATCTATGATTGAGAAAATGAAAATGAGGAAATATACTCCGCGAAAGCTAGAGGGTTTATTCAAAACAGATATAATAAGCAGTATGTCTTAATCAGTGTGAAATACTTTATAATTAGATAATAATAAGTTTGAATTGCGAGGAGGGCTGTGAATGCAACCGATTATTCCAAAAAACAAAATGACCGAAGAGGATATAAAGCTGAACTATATTACACCAGCCATAATAAATAGTGGCTGGCAAAATAAGATTACAATGGAGACTAAAGTTCAATTTACTGATGGAAAAGTAAACATTAAAGGTAATGTGGTAAGTAGAGAAGCTCCAAAAAAGGCTGATTATATTTTGTATATTAACGAGAATAATCCTATAGCCATAGTAGAAGCAAAAGATAATAAACATCATGTGGCAGACGGGTTACAACAAAGTATGAACTATGCGAAGATGCTTGATTTAAAATTTGCATATAGTTCAAATGGAGATGGATTCATAGAACATGATTTTCTTACTGGCGAAGAAAGAGAAATACCGTTAGATCAATTTCCTTCATATGATGAGTTGGTTAATAGATATTTTGCTGAAGCAAATAATGGTAAGGGAAAATCACCAGAAGAAATTGCAGTTATAAAACAACCATACTATTCTAGTCAAAATACATTCCCTCCAAGGTATTATCAGCGAATAGCTGTAAATAGAACATTAGAAGCTATTGCTCAAGGTAAAAACAGACTTTTGCTAGTTATGGCTACCGGTACGGGTAAGACATATACAGCTTTCCAAATTGTATATCGATTATTACAGTCTGGCACGAAATCTAAAATATTATATTTGGCTGATAGAAATATTCTGGTGGATCAATCAATCGATCAAGATTTTTCACCACTAAAGAAAACTATTCATAAAATAAACTTTTCAAAAGATAACCCAGAAATGGTTTCTGCTTATGAGGTATATTTCTCTCTTTATCAACAGTTAGCAGGAAAAAATGAAGATGTAGATGATGAAAGTGAAGATGAAAATGGTGAAGAGATGATAGATAGACTATCCTCACTCTTTAAACCAGATTTCTTTGATCTTGTTATAGTAGATGAGTGCCATAGGGGGTCCGCAAAAAAGGACAGTAATTGGAGGAAAATACTAGAATATTTCTCTTCTGCAACACAAATCGGAATGACTGCAACACCAAAAGAGACTAGCTATGTATCTAATATAGATTATTTTGGTGAACCGGTTTATACATACAGTTTAAGAGAAGGAATTGAAGATGGATTCTTAGCTCCATTTAGAGTGATTAATATTACTACTGATATAGGCGACGGTTGGAGACCGAGTATTGGTCAAAGAGATATTTATGGTAATGAAATAGAAGATCGTATATATAACAATAGTGATTATGATTACAACATCACAATAGAAGATAGAATAAATCAAGTTGCTTTAGAAATAACAAATTATTTAAAGTCTACTGACAGAATGGCGAAGACAATTGTTTTCTGTGCTACAGAAGAACATGCATTACAGATGAGAAATGCTTTGGCTCAATTAAATGCAGATATGATGCGTGAGAATCCTGATTATGTCGTAAGAATTACAAGTAGCGATGTTTATGGAAAAAGTAAGTTAAAGTACTTTATAGCAGCATCAACAGATTATCCAGTAATCGCCACAACATCAAAATTGTTATCGACTGGCGCTGACTGTAAGATGACGAAATTAATTGTTATAGATCAAATGATTCATTCAATGACGGAGTTTAAACAAATTATTGGACGCGGAACTAGACTGCGAGAAAAAGAGGGTAAAATGCATTTCACGATTATGGATTTCAGAGGGGTTTCACGACTATTTGCTGATCCAGATTGGGATGGTCCGGTAGAGCAGGATGATGATTATGATCCTAATTATATTCCTGGTGCGCTGATTGATAGGCCGGTTCATATACCTGTTGATCCACCTGTTGAAGGCAATCCTAAGCCTTATGTAGATGTTAATGGATGTGAAGTACGCATTATAAATAAAACGGTATCTGTTTACGATAGCGATGGAAAATTGTTAAGACAAGAAAACATTATTGACTATACAAGAACAAATATTATGGGGGAATATGCTTCTCTTGAAAACTTTATTAATAGATGGTCTGAAGAAGAGAAGAAACAACGCATTCAAGAGGTATTACGTGAAAGAGGAATAGATTTGGAAGCACTCAAAAAAGATCAAAATATGATGGATGTTGATGATTTTGATTTTATTTGTCATGTGGCATTCGATCAAAAACCTTTAACAAGAAAAGAAAGGGCAGAAGGTGTTAAGAAAGAAAACTTCTTCTCCAAATATAGTGGTGAAGCTAAAGAAATATTGGAAATCCTCTTAGATAGATATATGAATATGGGAATTTATCAAATTGAAGGAATTGAAGTATTACAAGTCGATCCGATAAACAAGTATGGTTCACCATCTAAGATAGTCGGATATTTTGGCGGAAAAAATGAATATATTAACGCAGTACAATCCTTAGAAAGAGCAATTTACGGGGTGGCATAATGAATAATTTATCAACGTTTGTTAAAAGATTACAAGATATTATGAGAAATGATGCTGGTATCAATGGTGATGCACAGCGTATTGAACAAATAGCATGGATGCTTTTCCTTAAAGTGTATGACGCAAAGGAACAAGATTGGGAAATCAATGAAGACAATTACCAATCCATCATTCCAGAAGAATGTAGATGGAGAAATTGGGCAGTAGATGATAAATCTAGTGATGTTTTAACAGGGGACAAGTTATTAGACTTTGTTAACAATAAACTGTTTCCTGTTTTACGCGGCAGAGATGTTACGGATTCAGATGGAAAGGTATTAATTAAAGGAATTGTTGTCAACAAAGATACGCCTATAAAGAAAGCAATTGTGCGTACTACTTTTGAAGATGCAAATCAATACATGAAAGATGGCGTACTTCTTAGACAAGTTGTTAATGTTATTGATTCTTTGGATTTAGGCAATTATAAAGAAAGTCATGCTTTTGGTGAAATATATGAAAATATATTAAGAACGCTTCAAAGCGCTGGTAACGCGGGTGAATTTTATACTCCACGTGCTGTTACAGATTTTATGGCAAAGATGATTCAACCAAAAATTGGCGAAAAGATGGCAGATTTTGCATGTGGGACTGGAGGATTCTTGACAAGCTGGCTAAAAGAACTAGAACCACTAATTAAAACAAAAGAAGACAGGAAAGAATATAGTAATTCAATTTATGGTATTGAAAAGAAACAGTTTCCATATATGTTGTGCATTACTAATATGCTATTACATAACATTGACTTGCCTCAGGTATATCATGACAACTCATTATTAAAAGACATACTTGATTATACGGATGAAGACAAATTCGATGTCATTTTAATGAATCCACCATATGGTGGAAGCGAAAAGGAAGATGTGAAAAATCATTTTCCAGCAGATCTCGCTAGTAGCGAAACAGCAGATCTATTTGTATCCGTAATTATGTATAGATTAAAAAAGAAGGGAAGAGCTGCTGTTATTCTTCCTGATGGATTCTTGTTTGGAACGGATAATGCGAAAGTTTCAATAAAAAGAAAACTTTTAAAAGAGTTTAATTTACATACAGTACTCAGAATGCCACATAGTGTATTTGCTCCATATACAAGTATTACTACAAATATACTATTCTTTAATAATGACAAGCCTACTGAGAATGTCTGGTTTTACCGACTAGATATGCCAGAAGGGTATAAAAACTTTTCGAAGACAAAACCAATGAAATTAGAACATTTCAATCCTGCTATTGAATGGTGGAATGATAGAAAACCAATAACAATTGATGGATTTGATAAAGCCAAAAGCTATACAGTTAAAGAAATTGAAGAAAGAAATTTTGATATTGATTTATGTGGATTCCC
>CACXEN010000200.1 GCA_902766675.1 uncultured Erysipelotrichaceae bacterium | reverse complement strand
GCATTGACAGATAGTGGTTATTCAGAAGTTGACGGCTATGAAATTGATAAGAAATTGTTTGACAACGTCAAAAATAAGTATCCAAAGTATAATTTGGTAAATGCAGATTTTTTAAGTTGTAATAGCGATCAGCTATATGATGGTATAATTATGAATCCACCATATATACGACATGAAAAAATTAATGATTTAGCGGAATTAGGCGTGAGTAAAGAAAAATTGTCGAAGAATGATTTATTTCACAGCTTACCGAACACTGCAAATATGTATATGTATTTTATAGTTAAGGGATTCTCTCTACTTCGTATGGGAGGGGAAATGATAGTAATATTTCCAAGTAGCTGGATAAATACTCGTAGTGGAGATTCATTTCAAAAAATGATAAAGGCATGTGCGGGAATAAAAAGACGAATACATATTTCAGGGGAAGTATTTGAAAAAAATGCATTAGTTGAAGTTCTAATTCTTAAACTTGTAAAAGGAGATTTAAGTACGAATTGCAAGGCTGAATATGTTCATTTATCGAATGATAAATTTATCAATCTGGACGCTCCAGAACAAAGTGATGTGGTTAGTTGGAAAACTAGTTTTTCTAAGTTAGCAAATGTAAGGAGAGGATTAACAACAGGGTACAATGAAATGTATATTAATCCTAACTTAAAGAATAAAAAATATATGAGACCTATCATCTCTTCTCCCAAAAACATATGTGGCTTTTCTACAAAAGATGCAAAAAAAGATTGGTTGTTTGCACCATTGGATGAAGATTTTGATAAAAAGTGTATAGAATATTTAAAGTATTGGAAAAAGAGAATACTTGAGAACAAAAAGCCGCAAACATTGTTGAATAAAATTGCAACGACTAAAACATGGTATAAACTAAATCTATTTGATTGTGAAGGTATTATTTTTAGTTATTTCGTAAGAAATGATATGAAGTTTGTGATGAATGAGGAACAATGCATAATACGAGATAATTTTTATATTATTTTTCCTAAAATAGATAAATGGATTTTGTTCTCTTTGTTAAATAATTATTATACATATTTTCAGCTCGAAAGCATGGGCAAAAAATATGGAGCAGGGTTGTTGAAACTGCAAAGATACGATATTGAGAGTATTACATTTCCTGATATTGATGCTATCAAAGAAAATGACATGCATTTATTACAAAAATACGGTAGACAATTAGCTCAAAAGGGGGATAGAAAATGTATAGATGACATAACAAAAATTTTATCCGCTTATTCAGAGTGCAATTTTAATAAGATAAAACAAAAATATGAAACAAAACGAAAAAAAAGACTGGAGGGTCTATAATGTCAATAAAAGTAGTTAGCCTTTTTTCAGGTGGTGGTGGATTAGATTTGGGTTTTCAAAAAGCCGGATATGAAATTATATGGGCTATAGATAACAATAAAAATGCGGTAGCTACATATAAGGAAAACATTGGAAATCATATAATATGTGCGGATATCAATAATATTGATTTAGCAACGATTCCAAATGCAGATGTTGTAATAGGCGGACCACCATGCCAGTCGTTTTCTTTAGCAGGAAAAAGAAATGTTGAGGATGAAAGAGGACAGCTTGTATGGAGATATATAGAAATAATTAGACATGTAAAACCGAAAGCGTTTGTATTTGAAAATGTAATGGGCTTATTATCCGCAAAGAATAAAAATGGGGAAAAAATATTTGAGTTATTAAAAAGAACATTTTGTGATATTGGATATAACATAGAAAGTAAGGTTGTAAATGTAGCTGACTATGGTATCCCACAAAGAAGAAAAAGGGTATTGATAGTTGGAGTAAATAATGGAAAAGAATTTGCATTCCCTGCACCAACTCATAATGAATCAGGAGTAGGATTAAAAAAATATGTAAGTGTGAAAGATGCCTTAGATGATTTGCCAGAAGCTATTTTGGATGAAAATGGAATAGTACACTATAGGTGTGAGGCTGAAAATGACTATCAGAGAAAAATGCGAACAAACCAAGGTGTAACGGAACATTTTATGCCTAAAATGAGT
>CACXEN010000199.1 GCA_902766675.1 uncultured Erysipelotrichaceae bacterium | reverse complement strand
TTCTCCTTTATTACATCATAAGAAAAAGTAGACTTCAGATTAAGTCTTCAAACTTTTTCTTGTGTCTACTTTTATCTTACAAGTTCACTATAGATGCTTTATACTAGTCAATCTTTTTCACAACCGCATTACCTATCATTTGAACGATTTGTACAAATATGATTAATAGAATAGAACTTACTACCATATAGTCAGTTCGATATTGTTGGAATCCATATCGTATCGCAACATCACCGATACCACCACCACCGATAGTACCAGCCATTGCTGAATAACCAACTAAGCTAATGAGTAATAATACTGTCGCATTAATTAATCTTGGTAATGATTCTTTAAAATAAACTCTAAATAAGATTTGCCAATCATTTGCGCCAAAAGATTTTGCGGCTTCGATAACACCTGGATCTGTTTCTCTTAAGCTTGTTTCAAAGACACGTGCAATATATGGAATTGCTGAAACAGTTAGCGGAACAATTGCTGCTGTAGTTCCTATAAATGTTCCAATAATTAAACGTGTTACAGGAATTAAAATAACCAACAAAATAATAAATGGAAAACTTCTAAATACATTCACAATAAAACTAAGTATTTCATATACTGCTTCATTTGGACGTAAACCATCTGGTGCTGTTAGTGTTAATACAATAGCAGGTCCAAAGCCTAAAATAACACCTAATAGAGTAGATATTAATACCATATATAATGTTTGTCTTGATGCTTCTAATAATACTTCAAACATATCAGCTTAATACCTCCCATCCTACACCAACTTCATCTAAGTACTGTATGACTTTTTCTTTATCTTTTTCATCCAAATTAATCACAAGACTTCCATAAACATTTTTTCTAAAGTCTTCTAACTTTGCCCAACAAATAGAGAAATCTATATCCAAATCTCTAGCCATCATTGTAATAACTGGATCACTACTTTTATCTGTGAAGAATAATTGAATATTTACTCCTTTTTCTGGTAATAGAGCACTTTCTTCTTGTAAGAAACTCTTTACCTCTTTGATTGGACGTACAAATAAATCTTCTGGTTTACCTTCAGCTAAAACCATACCATCTTTTAAGAAAGATACTCGTTGGCAAATTTGTTTTACAACTTCCATTTGGTGAGTTACCACAATGATTGTTATGCCAAGTTTTTCATTAATCTCTTGTAATAGAGATAATATTTCTCTTGTAATAGCAGGATCTAATGCAGAAGTAGCTTCATCACATAATAAGATCTTAGGATCTAATACAAGTGCACGCGCAATGGCTACACGTTGTTGTTGACCACCACTAAGCGATGCAGGCTTCGCATCTCTTTTATCCTTTAATCCAACCAAGTCTAGTAAACTTTCAATCTTTGCTTTAGCTTCTGGCGTATTTGTTTTAATGCCCCAGAATTTCATAGGTAAGGCAATATTTTCATAAACTGTTAATCGTTGTAATAGATTAAAGTTTTGGAATATCATACCCATTTCTTTTTGAAGTAATCTCAATTGCTGTTTATCATTTTGGTTTACAGTAATACCATCAATTGTTATTTCACCTGATTGATAATCCTCTAACCCATTGATACAACGCAAAAGAGTGGATTTCCCTGCTCCACTTTGACCAATGATTCCGTAGATTTCATGGTCTTGTATTTGCATGGAAATCCCTTTTAATACATCTAAGTCATTAAAACTCTTTTTTACATCTTTTAATACAATCATTTTACTTTAATGGATTACCTTCCGCATCGATAAAGGATGGAATAACAGCTCCTTTATATGTATCTTCAATATATTTTTTAACTTCTTCAGATGTAATTGCATTAATTAGTGCAGTAGTTTTTTCACTTGTTACATCTGCTTCATTAACGACTAAGAAATTAGTACGTTTTACTGTTGTTTCAGTGTCGAATGTTTCAACGATTAATGCTGGATTCGTTTCTGGTAGATTAGCTTCTAAAGCAAAGTTACCATTAATTACACTTGCGTCTACATCATCTAATGTAATAGGTAATTTATCTGCATCTAATGGTGTAATCACAAATCCATGTGGATTTACTTCAGCATTGTCATTGATGCCTTTTTCCAATGTATCTGGATCAACAACCGCATTATTTAAATAACCAGCAGCATTTAAGAAATCAATTGCACGAGCAAAGTTATCCTCATCGTTTGGAACACCAATCTTTGCGCCATCTTCTAATTCCCATTCATCCTCAACAGAATACTTTTTAGAATATAATCCCATTGGTTCAATATGCACACCAGCAACAGCGACTAGCTTAAATCCATTTGCTTCATTTTGTTGATTCATATAACCCAATGTTTGGAAATAATTGGCATTATAATCACCATCATGTAAACCTTGGTTTACTAGTGGATAATCAGAGAATTCTACAACTTCTAATGTGTAACCTTCTTCTTCCAATTTGCCTTTTACAACATCATTTAAAATTTGCGCATGTGGCACAAGTGTAGCACCGACACGAATCACTTTGTCATCGCCACCTTCTGCTGCACCACTTTCTTGATTGTTGCTAGAACCACAAGCAACTAAACCTAATGTTAATACGAATACGATAAATAATTTGAGTGTTCTAACCATGCGTTTTCCCTCCTTTTTTCTTTTCTTGAAAAGGACATGTATGAGGCTAAAAATAAAACGCCCCTGATTTAAGGGCGTTGTTTTTACGCGTTACCACCTTAATTCAAAATGACCTCACGATCATTTCCTCTTCAAGTACGCTGAACTAAATCAGAAATACTCTATGACTATAACGGGTCCACCCGATATGGCCTACATTTCGACCATATAGCTCCAAGACCATGTTCATTTGATTCTCCAGTATCTTCTTTCAGCTTACGAAGACTCTCTAAGACTTTCCAATCAAACTACTCTTCTCTTCAATGCTTTGACATAATCATACATGAGTAAAAATATAAGTCAATAAAAATATGAAATTTTTTCTGAAAACTTTTTTAAAAATTTTCATGATATAATTCCTATATGAATAAATATATCAATGAACAAATACGCAGTTTATTAGAAGAAGACGACTGCATTGCAGCACTGGCGAACATTAGTGCATGCATTTATGAAAACTATGATCAATTAAACTGGGCAGGTTTCTATTTTGTGAAAAATAATGAGCTTGTGCTAGGTCCATTCCAAGGACGTGTTGCCTGCACTCATATCCCTTTTGACAAAGGTGTATGTGGTAAATGTTATCGAGATAAAGCTACACAATGTATCGATGATGTTCTAGCAATCAAAGATCATATCGCATGCGATAGTGCTTCTAGAAGTGAGTTATGTGTACCTATTATCGTAAATGATGAAGTAGTTGCAGAAATTGATATTGATGCACCTATCACAAATCGTTTCACAAATGATGAAATATACGAGATGGAACAGGCTGCATTAGATATTGCGGAAGCATATAAAAAACACAATTGGTAATCAATTGTGTTTTTCTTTCTTAACCTCTTCTGAAGAATCCAGGAATAATGGAATCTGTATCATCACCAGAATCAAATCCTAAGTCTGTATCATCTTCCATTACAACACCACTATTCGCTGTTAAATCAACAGCATCCGTTTTTACTTCTTCAGCTTGTTTAGCAACAGTAGATTGTGGCAAATCAAATCCTGTAGCGATTACAGATACGATGATAGAATCGCCGATCTTTTCATTAATCGCAACACCGAAGATAATATCAATATCATTACCTGCAGCTTCACGGATATAATCAACTGCTTCACTAGCATCATATGCGGACATACTTGCGCCACCAGTTACATTGATAATTGCACTCTTAGCGCCATGAATATGTGCTTCCAATAATGGAGATTGAAT
>CACXEN010000198.1 GCA_902766675.1 uncultured Erysipelotrichaceae bacterium | reverse complement strand
TGCCTACCGCCTTGTGGCATAAAGAGCCCAAGACTGTAGAGGATAGAGCCGGCAGATTACTGAAGACGCCCAACGACTTCCTCTGACCAGCATTGTTGCCGCTTTCCAGAATGTGTTTTATAATCGTTCTGTCGTCCATCTGTTGTGTTATTACCTATTATATAGACCCTCTTTCCTCGAGATTATTACACCATAACAGTCATTTTTTGCGAACTTGAAACAACTGTAACAATGTATGTTGCTGCAAGAGTTACAAAAAATCCCACGTAACCACAATGGCTGCGTGAGATTTCTATTTATGTGAGATTAATACTTATTTAGCTCTCGTCGAGTAAGCGTCTTCACTCATCAATGGCCAGCCCTTTGCTTACTTCATCTCCTATAATCTAATCATATATGAATATCAATAAGTTACGGATGCTTGGTACAAATATGTTGTATAAAGTCCGTTGATAAACCATCTTGGATGTTATCACAAAGTTCTTTTTTACAAGTTATCATTAACGTTTCTGCGTATGATTCTTTTGTAAATGAGATGCAATCTCACAATCAGGACTATCGTTACAGTTACTGTTTTCTTGAGTTGACTCCACTGAATATATTTGAGTAAATTGTTTTTTTAAGAGTGAAGCTATGCGTTCTGCTATTTCTTCTGACAGTTTTGTGATTTGCATACTTTTGGTATTATAAGTACCTCCCAAGTCTGTATGTATTGTATTATCCATCATATTATCCATTGTAGCGTTGGAAAAATTGTGCATTAAGATTTTTGTCGAAATAATGTTTTCGTTTCATCCAAATAAATCCATCACTTTTAGAAATGACAGCGACATCTACAGGCCCTCCAACGGATTCTTCTGATGAAGTAATACGACGTTTTAAACTTGTCAGTGCAATCAAGCTTTCGGCAACATTAGCCAAATCTTCTTTTTCCAAATACTCAACAGTTTCGACCAGTTTTTTAATGTATTCTTCTGTGATAAAATCATCTATAGATTTCTTAAATTGATTTGAAAAGGCAGAAATATCAATATTTGCTATTGATGCTAGTATCCTATCATCTCCTCCATGAGATTGTAACAATCCCACAATAACATCTAATAATTTTTGGGTTGTTTTGTCAAAAGTGTTATAAACCAGTTCTTTTATTCCATTATCAATACCTGTCAAAATGGTCATCATCACATCTGTTTGAGCAAAAGGGCATATTGCAGCTTTTTTCATCTCGCCAATATGATGTTCGTTAAGAGTATCTACACATCCTCTTATACGCTCATGAAAAACAAAAGATATATTGAGAGGGATGAGCGAAGGATATATTTCCTCATCACCATATCCCACAAAAACTAATCCTGTTCTGTCAAAAACTATATGTGTACTACACAGATATGTATGAAACGACTTTACAAATGCTTCATGGAACAAGCTAATATCTTGAACATATGAAGAATACAACTTCTGTATCTCAACAATTTCCATCTGTGCGTCAGTCTGAAAATCACTCAATGTATAATCGATGAAATCAGTACACTTCGGAAAAGAGGAGAATGTTGTGGTATGCGATTCTAAGACTTTCAACATTTCATCATGGGCAGTAGTAAGAGGTATCTTTTCAATACTCTCACCCGTCGCTTTTGCACAATTCTGTTTCGCAATATTTAAAACATCATTGTAGTAAAAATTCATATGCCGTAGCAAAAAATGATGTTGCATTTTCTCTGAACAAAAGAACCGATTCTTTCTTAAAAATTGAATAAAATCATCAACATAGCACTGTAATGATGGGAATGAATTGGCTTGAAGTTGATCTCGATACATCTTAATTATTAAATCCCAAGGAGTATCCATAAATGAAGCGGATGCGTACATCATCAAGCCAACAGGATGTTTGCGGGATATATTGAAGACTTTATTTGCACTATTAAGCACTTTGTGTCCACTTGGGCTGTTAATTGTAAGAGCACTATCAGCTGCAAGAGCTATAGATTTTTTGTTTAGGATACCAACTATTGCTGTCATAAACCAACATAATTATTAATTACTAATTATTCCTTCATCTATCTCAATATGAAATTCACCCTTGGTGTGCTTCAGTTTCTTCGCAAGGGTATCTGTTGTGGTGTTCCAGAACCAGGCAGGGAAGGTGTACTGTGCGAACTGAGCGGCCAGTTTGTTCGGGAGGTTGTACTGGTTGGCAATGTTC
>CACXEN010000197.1 GCA_902766675.1 uncultured Erysipelotrichaceae bacterium | reverse complement strand
GGTATCCGTACAATTCGATCTTCATCTCTTTTATATATTTCTTTTATTACATTTGGAAGTTGCATTGCGTCTCCTTTATTTCAATGGTTTTTTCTTTATTGCGCCATAATTGCGCGGATACTTATTTGGTGTTTCCTTTTCCTTTTCATAAAACAAATTAATTCTTATATCTTCATTACTTAATGTCGTTGATTGTTTTGTATGCAAATCACATCCAAGTAATTGAATAGCACCAATTGCGTCATGATGCTCTTCCACTGCTTTATTCCCTTTCATCGCAAGAAAGATTCCTCCTACTTTTATAAAAGGTATGCATAACTCAGATAATATATTTAAATTTGCGACTGCTCTTGCACATGCATAATCGTAGCTTTCTCTTTTCTTTTGTACATAATCCTCTGCACGTGCATTTACTACTTCAATATTCTTTAAATTTAATTGATTAATTACTTCTTCAAGAAATATGCATCTTTTTTTGATAGGTTCTAATAATGTGATATCTAGATCCTCACGAACGATTTTGAATACAATACCTGGAAACCCAGCCCCAGTACCAACATCTATCAACTTTCCCTTATTGATATATTGCAGTGGGAGAATCGAATCATAGAAATGTTTCTCATAGATATCTTCTGTTTCAACAATTGCGGTTAGATTCATTTTCTTATTCCATTCTTGCAATAATTGACAATAAATATCTAACTTTTCAAGCATTTCTTCATTTAGATCAATTCCAATATTTTCAGCATTTTGTTTTAATTCAACACTATTCATAAATCCTTATTTTATCGCATATTTCACTATTTTGTGGAAAAATAATTTTTCTCCAATTGTGGATAATTACACTTTCAACTATTGTTGATTATATGATTTTCCACAATCAATTGCTATTCCTTTGTTTTAAAGCAATAGCTAATACAGCTAGATCAGCTGGATTTACACCTGATATTCTTGATGCTTGTCCCATCGTCGCAGGTTTGATTTCAGATAATTTTTGTCTACCTTCTAATGACAGATTTTCTACTGCATCATAATTGAAGTCGACACCTAGCTTAATATCTTCCATCGCTTTTAATTTTTTCGCTTCTCGTTTTGCTTTATCAATATATCCTTTATATTTAATATTAATATCGCATTGCGTAGCGGCTTCTTCGTCTACTTCTTCATTGATTGTCCCAAATAGTTCTTTTGTGTTTACTTTTGGTCGCTTTATTAGATCTAGCCCGCGTACGCCAATATGTTGATTTTCTTCATATCCACATTCTTTTAAATATTTACTTACATTATCATCATCAAGATAAAACAATGTATTTTCTAACCTTTCGGTTAATTCTTTTTCGTTTTCTAGCTTTTTTAAATAAGCTTCATATCTATTAGACCCAATTAGGCCAATTTCTTTACCAATATCAATTAATCTTCTCTCTGCATTATCATGACGTAATAATAATCTAAATTCTGCTCGAGACGTTAATAGTCTATATGGCTCTAAAGTGCCTTTTGTGGATAAATCATCTATCAACACTCCAATATATGCTTGGTCTCTACCTAGAATAATTGGACTTTTACCATCAATTTTTCTACATGCATTAATACCTGCTAGCAATCCTTGGCCTGCTGCCTCTTCATAACCAGAAGTTCCATTGACTTGGCCAGCTGTAAATAAGTTTTCTATATACTTATTTTCTAAACTTGGCTTCATTTGGAGTGGATCAATCGCAT
Organism: uncultured Erysipelotrichaceae bacterium; assembly: GCA_902766675.1. Lineage (GTDB taxonomy): Bacteria > Bacillota_I > Bacilli_A > Erysipelotrichales > Erysipelotrichaceae > Bulleidia. Next base: position 4,589 of record CACXEN010000197.1, on the reverse strand, counting down.
CATACTCTATCGCATATGCATATTTTTTAATGACACAATTCTCAAAACCAGGAAGTGTCTTTGTCATTTTTTCTTGTACATCTCTTGGTAGTGAGGTAGAAAAACCTTGTATATATGTTGTGTCTAAAGATAAAGATTCTGGTTCTAAAAATAATAGATGTCTTGGTTTATCTTTAAATCTTACTAACTTATCTTCTATAGAAGGACAATATCTCGGACCTACTCCTTTGACTACACCAGAATACATACTTGAACGATTTAAATTGTTATAAATTAATTCGTGTGTTTCTGCTGTGGTATGTGTCATATAACATGGCACTTGTTTTTCAAAAGGAAGAATTTCTTTCGTCTCTTCTGAAAAGTGAAGGAATCCTTCAGTCCCTAATTCTAATTTTGTTTTTGAAAAATCAATTGAGTCAGTTAGAACTCTTGGCGGTGTTCCTGTTTTTAATCGGAATGTTTTTAATCCCATTTCTCTTAATGAAGCTGATAAATCTTCAGTAGTCTCTTCTAAATCAGGACCACCTTTTTTTACTTCATCAGAAATCATATTGACACCAGCCATATAAGTTCCAGTTGTCAAAATAATTATTTCCCCGGAAATAATTGATCCATCTTTCAATGTAATTCCAGTTGCTTTTTGATTTTTAACATTAATGCGAATTGCCATGCCTTCAAGAACTGTGAGGTGCTCCTGTGTCAAGCAAACATTTTGCATATATTTTGAATATTCTAATTTATCAGATTGGACTCTAAGCGCTCTAACACCCGGCCCCTTTGCGCTATTTAACATCTTGAATTGTAGTGCTGTTTTGTCTGCTGCCTTCGACATTTCACCGCCCAATGCATCAATTTCTCTCACCACAATACCTTTTGCAGGACCACCTACAGATGGGTTACATGGCATTTTTCCGATGTTTTCTTTTGACAAAGTTACCAAAAGTGTTTCTTTATTAAGCCTTGCACAAGCAAGTGCTGCTTCAATGCCTGCGTGTCCAGCCCCGATTACAATGACATCATAATTGTTCATTGTTAAACTGCTCCACATAGTCAGTTATCTCTTGTGGTATGTTGTGTCCTAAAACCATAAAGGATAACCTTTTATCAATATGCGCTTTCTTCAACCACATGTGATACATCGCAATTCTTCCGATATATTCTCGAACACGAAGATCTTTATCGTTTGCTTGGCAAACAAATGGCATCGCGATTGTGATGGTATTTGTGTCCACTCTTAAACAATCTGTTCTTGAGCCTCTTACCATTTCCCAACCTTCAAGTGCAACTTTTAACTTTGCTAACTTATAGGTTTGGTTTCTTTCTTTTTCGCTACCAGCTTCTTTGCCAATTTCTTTATGTATCACTGCGATTTGATGCCTCACTTCATCTTTCGCAAATATTTCTTCTGGAGGTGTACTGTTATCTGCGCTCCAAATATCTATTCCTCTTTCTTCAGCTTTCTTCAAAATGTTCACTGTGATCTTTGGATCGTTTCTATCTAGATAACAATAACTTTCCAGATTCTTTGGAATATCTAAATTCACCTCTTCTGGATAAATTGGTGTAATAAAGAATACAACATCTGTTAAATATAAACAGGACATCTGTTTTGGAATATTTCCCTTTGAGGCTTTTTCAATTGCTTCGGTTAAATATGTTTCATTATCATATCCAGTAGCTTGACCATACATTCTCCACATTTGTTTGAGTGATAGTCTTTTCACTGAATCAAAATGAGCATATCCAACTAGACCTTTTTTACGACTGTGTGTAGTACGCGCAAAAAAGAACAACAGATCTCCTTTTCTGAAATCTGAGAATTTCTTTTTACTTGATATCCGCCAGAATAATATCGTTCTGTTTCGACATAGTCGATGGTATTCAAGCATCATTTCGTCTGTCACATATGCAATTGAACTCATTTATACCTCTAAGAATATTCAATATCTTTTACATTTTATTTCGTCCAGATAATGCATGCGCCAATGTCATTTCATCAGCGTAATCTAGGAATCCTCCGGATGGTAATCCATGTGCAATTCTAGTAACCAACACATCAGGACAATTTTCTTGTAATAATTTATTTAAATACATCGCTGTTGTTTCGCCATCCATTGTAGTATTTGTTGCTAGCACAACTTCATCTGCATTTTTTGCACGATCAATTAGGCTATTAATACTTAAATCTTCTGGCATCACTCCTTTTGAAGATGATATTAGTCCACCTAATACATGGTATACGCCTCTAAACTCTTCTAATCTTTCCATCGCAATCACATCTTTTGGTGATTGCACAACAAGAATCATTTTGTTGTTTCTAGAAGAGTCATTGCACACTTCGCATACATCATCTTCACTAAGGTTTCCGCAAATCTTGCATTTGTGTAGTTTTGTTTTTACATTCACTAAAGATTTAGCAAATTCATTTACTACCTCTTCATTCATTTCGGTAGCCCACAAAGCATATCTTTCTGCTGTTTTCTCACCAACACCAGGTAATTTGCGAAAGCTTTCAATCAATTCCGCTAAGCTTTTTGGATACATTCTTACATCCCCGGAATATCTAATCCGGCTGTAGCTACACCAAGTTTTTCTTCACGATCTTTGCCTGCTTTTTCAACAGCATTATTAGCCGCAACCAAAATCATATCTTGTAACATTTCTTTGTTTTCAACACTTAACAATTCATCCGCAATAATTACTTCTTGGATTTCATTTCTTCCATTTACTTTTACAGTAACGCCTTCTTCTCCGCCAGTATTTCCTTCATAAATTGTTTCGCTTAATTCAGCGTCAATGTTACTTAAACTTTCTTGCATCTTTTGTGCTTCTTGCATCAATTTTTCTAAATCCATCATTCGCCTCCTATAATTTCAACATTTTCTTCCCCAAATAACTCAATTACTTTTTCTTCAGGTGTCTGTTCACTCTTTTTCTCTGCTTTATACTTTTTTATCTTCATTGCTTCTGGCAATGTATTTGTTTGCATTCTATTTCTAAATTCTTCTGTTGCATCTTTTAATTCGTTTTCCGTGAGTGCAAATAACATTTTCTTATTATTTAAATATTCTCGCGTAAACATATACAATTCTTTATTCATTTCTGCTTCATTTATGATTTCAGAAATGGCATCAGATTTTGTAATTAAGAGCACGCAATCTTTTCCTGCTGGCCCAACTACAATATCATTTAATAAAGCAATATATTTTTTTACACTTAAATCTTCTATAGAAGATAACTTCGCAAAACTATCTTCGCTTTTTTGTTTTTCTTCTTTATTGCATTGCACTAATAGCGACAATATATCTTCTTGAGAATATTTTTTTGTTTCAACTTCTTTTGTTATTTTTTCTTTTTTCTCCGGTTCTTTTACATCCATGCTAGCATGTTCTTTGATTACAACCGGTTTAATTTCAGAAACACGCTCATTGCCTTTATTTAAAGGCTTTTCTCTTGTTGCTAAAGCTAAGCAAACCACTTCAAAACAATTAATTGCTGATGTAGTAAATTTATATTTTTCTTTAGCTTGCAATAACTCTTCTGCCATTTGCATGCATGTATCTACATTCGTTACTTCTAAAAGATCTGCCGCTGTATTAACATCTATTGTTTTTAATAAATTACTTTTTTGAGTATGTCCAAATACAACTGTATCTTTTAAGATATCAATCAATCCATCTGTGAATCTTTGTAAATCAATTCCTTTTTCTTCGTATGTTTCTACTCTTTTGATTACACCTTCAACATTACATGCAAGCATGTCTTTTATTAATTCGAGTTTTTCTTCATTTGTTGAAAGTCCATACACTCTTTCTATTTCTTCTTCAGTGATATTATCCGCAGAATAAGATGCGCTTTGATCCAATATACTTAAGGCATCTCTCATTCCACCTTCCGCAAGTTGCGCAATAGTGTATGCTGCAGATTCTTCTAATTTAATATTTTCTGAATTTGCGACATGCATTAAATGATTCGCAATTTGTTTTGTTGTTATCTTTGTAAAATCATATCTTTGACATCTAGAAATAATTGTTGGAAGTAATTTCTGTGGATCGGTAGTCGCAAGAATAAATATTACATTCTCTGGTGGTTCTTCTAATGTTTTTAATAATGCACTAGATGCTGCACTTGATAATTGGTGCACCTCGTCAATAATATAAATTTTATTTTCACCTTGCATTGGCGCAAGTCTTGCTCTTTCAATTAAATCTCTGATATTTTCAACATGCGTTTCATTCGCTGCATTAATTTCAATAATGTCTGGATGTGTTCCATCATTCGCAGCTAAACAATTCTCGCACTTTTCACATGGAGCTTCTGCTTTATTCTCACAATTGACTGCTTTCGCAAGAATACGTGCCATTGTTGTTTTGCCTGTGCCACGAGGCCCACAAAACAAGTATGCATGCGTTACTTTTTCTTGTTTAATCGCATTTTTAATTGCTTGTACAATATGTTCTTGTCCTACAACTTCGTCAAATGTTGATGATCTATATTTTTGGTATAAAGCTGTTCTTGCCATGATTAATCTCCTGCTTCTCATTATATCAAAAAACCTAGATTTAACTAGGTTTTTTAAACTTATTTCT